>JAOABG010000065.1 GCA_026418475.1 bacterium
AATGTATTGAACTCTATTGCCACTTCTTCTGCTAAGTTTGGTTCGATTGTACTGTTTTTGCTTATCAAATGGCCTTTGGAGAACAATATTTGTATGACTTGGTTGGGGTGTATTTCTAGAGCTTCAGCTAAACTATCAACTGTTATAGGTAATGTTAGCTCTATTTCTTTTATTTCATTTTCTTTTTTGGGTTCTTCAATTTTAGTTATTTCTTCGGTGGGTTTTTCTATTATTTCTACACTTTTTATGCTTTCTTCTTTTATTGTTTCTGTTTTTTCATTATTAGATTTTTCATTACTGGAACTTTTGTTTAGTCTTTCTTCTATTTGGACAATTTGATCATCTGTGAGTTTTTGATTTGGTGATTTTATGATTATTTGAATTTCCTGTGCTATTTCTTTTAATTCTTTAAATGTAATGTTCATTACTTTGGATATTTCATGAGCTTTCATAGTTAACTCCTATTCTGTAATATTCAAATCCATATTCACTAATTTCCACATGGTTTAGTATATTTCTTCCATCTATAATTATTGGTGTTTCCATTAGCTCGTAGATTTTGTGTAGATTAACCTTTTTGTATTCTTCCCAATCGTTAGTTATGACCACGATGTTTGAATTAACAACACTTTCATAAATATTTTCTGTTATTTTTATTGAGGGATTAACAGAGTATTGTGGATATTGATTTTTGAAATTGTTTGTAGCTTTAGGATCATATAGTATTAAGTGTGCTCCTTCTTTGATTAAAATGGGAATTAATTTAAGAACTGGGGATTCCCTTATATCATCAGTTCCTGCTTTGAAAGATATTCCCCATATGGTTATTGTTTTTCCTTTTATGTTCCAGAGGGCTTTTTTTATCTTGTTCATGATTAAGTTTATTCTGTCATTATTTATTTTTTTAACTGCTTCAAATAAAAGAGGATCAATTTGTTTTTCTTTAAATATTGATATTATTGCGTTTAAGTCTTTGGGTAAGCAGGAACCACCGAAACCTATACCTGGTTTGAGAAAATCTATACCTATTCTGTTATCTAGACCTATTCCATTTCTAACATTTTCTATATCACAGTCAAGTTGCTCACATATGTCTGATATGGAGTTAATAAAGGATATTTTTGTAGCTAAAAAAGCATTTGATGCCAACTTTATGAGTTCTGCTTCTGTTGTTGATACAATTATTATAGGTGCTGGAAAATCATGATAAATTTGTGTTAGGTCTTCAACTATTGATCTATTATCTACCCCTATGATTATCCTATTAGGGTTAAAGAAATCGTATATTGCATTACCCTCTCTTAAGAATTCGGGTATTGATGCAACCTCTATATTAGTTTTTTTATCACGCCTATACCTGTAGATTATTTTTTTGAACCATTTTGCAGTTCCTGGTGGAACTGTGCTTTTTATTATGATTATTTTTTGTTCGTTTTGTGGCAGGTGGTTTGCTATTTCTCTTGCTGCTGAGTCTAAGAAAAACATATCATATGTTTGATCCTCTTTTATGGGTGTTCCTACACAAATGTAAATATGTTTACATTCTTTTATCAGTTGGGATACTTCATCTATGAAGCTGAGCCTACCTGAATTTATGGAATTAATTAAGAATTTCTGAAGATCAGGTTCATAAAATGGTGATATTCCTTTTCTGAGTAGGTTTAACTTTTCCACATTTTTTTCAAATGCCAAAACTTTAAATCCTTTGTAAGCTAATCCTACTGATGTTACTAATCCTACATATCCTGCTCCTATTATACCTATTTTAATATCTTTCTTTTCAAAACTATGTTCTATTTCTTCCATCTTCTCTTTTAATAAGACCATATATTATACTATTATCTATGTTAAGTTTTTTACCTTCTTATTATTAAAATATTTTATTAGAATGTTTAGAGGGAAAAAGGTTTGGATAGAGAATACCTACTATAGGTAGTAATGTAAAAATGAAAAATGTATTGTTTATAGATTTGGGAAGTAGAAATACAAAGTATGCTTTGTTTAAATTTAATGAAGAAAATATAAAAAATGGTAATGATTTTTTGGAACCTATTCTTATAGGAATAGAGGATACAAGTGGCGTAAGTTTAGGTAGAGTAGTTGATTACTATGAATATGAAAATTCAGTTACCAACCTTTTAAAAAAAATAAAATCTGAATCAAATATCCAATCTATAGATAATATTCTCCTGAGTGTGGGGGGATACAATTTGTACACCACCATTTCCTCTTTCAAAGAGGAAGTTAATAATCAGGAAATAACCACGGAATTTATACAAAATTGGATTTCAGGAAAGGCCAGAATCGGTAGGATAGAAACACAAAAGTTTGTGGCACTCCCTGAAGAGTACGAAAATATCATATCTATTCTTCCACGAATGTATATAATAGATTCCATAGACAGAACTTATAATCCATTTGGGTTAACTGCAAAAAATTCCATTGAAGTTGAATTGTTGATATGCTCGGTTGGAACAGATTATAAAAAAACCATCCTTAAGCCCTTTGAAAAAATGTCTTATGAATTCAGTGATAATATTTCTCTCAATCAGAAGAATACTGTTTGTTTTTTGCCAAATATTGTTAATTATTCTAAAGCACTTGGAAGCTATAGGGTTTTAAAAGATTATCCACCTTTTGCAATTATGGATTTTGGGTATTCCACTACTGAGGTTATAATTATACTTGAGGGAACTCCTTATACACGAGTCTATATAAAGAGGGGATTGAAAAATTTGCTAAAAGATATATCATTTTCTTTAGGTACGGATCTGAATGAGGCTGAGAAAATATTAACAAATATTGCTGATATTCAAAAAAAAGATGATGAATATATAAATTACACTCCTATTTTTGTTTCAAAAACAATTACAAAAGAGAAAGTTTCAAAAAGTATGCTTATTGAGACTGTTATTTATCCAAGAATAGAAGAAATAGCAAAACTAATAAAAACTGCTGTGCTCAACGTTTTTAATATAAGTATTCTATCAAATATAATAATTGTTGGAGGTGGAGCAAAAATAAAGGGAATAAATAAAATTTTCTCTAACTTATTTGAAATCAAGTTTTCTGTTTTCGAATTTCCAGATGAAAAATTCAATGATTATCAACTTGTTAATCTATACGGTATGAAAGAGCATTTCAGTTTCAAAATTAGGGAAGAATTTAAAAGAAATAAATATCCTACTTTGAAAGTTGTTAATAATATGTCTTCAAGAAATATTATAGAAAGGGTTTGGCAATTCTTCAGGAATTACTTCTTTTAAGAATTTTATTGAAATGTTTGGGATAGACATAACTGGTTTAGGTATTTACATTCCTCAAAAGAGATTAACAAATTTTGATCTTGAAAAAATAATGGATACTTCTGATGAATGGATATACCAGCGTACTGGAATAAAATATAGATATGTTGTTGAGAATGGAGTCAGTACTTCTGATTTAGCTTTCTTTGCTGCTAAAGATGCTTTAAATGAAGCAGAAAAACGTGGAATAAAAGATATCGATTATATAATATTGGCCACCAATTCACCCGACTATATAATACCTGCAACTTCTTCTGTTTTGCAGGGGAAGTTGGGTATTAGTGCTGGAACTATGGACGTTTTTTCTGGATGTACGGCTTTTGTTTATGCTCTTATTGTTGCTTCTAGTCTTATAAAGTCTGGTTTATCAAAGAATGTTCTTTTAATTGGAGCAGAGGCGATTTCAAAGTATTTAGATTGGAATGATAGGAGTGTTGCTATACTTCTTGGTGATGGAGCTGGAGCTTTCGTGTTATCACAGACAAATGATAAAAACCAAGGAATAATTGATTCCAATGTTGGAACTGATGGAAGCAAAGCGGAATTAATTTATATACCTGCAGGAGGAACAAAAGAACCATTTACTGAAAAATCCATTGAGGATAAAAAGGTTTATCTCAGGATGCAAGGCAGAGACGTTTTCAAGAGTGTGGTTTCTATATTACCTTCTGAAATAAAGAAATTACTGGATAAAAATAATTTGAAACCAAATGATATTGATCTATATATTTTTCATCAGGCCAATATAAGGATTATTAATGCTGTGATTGAAACCTTGGGAATAGATGAAAAAAAAGTTTATAATAATATAGAGAAGTATGCCAATACCTCTGCTGCTTCTGTCCCAATTGCTTTTTATGAAGCTTATAAAAAAAATATGGTAGGTCCTAATTCTTTAGTTTTATTTTCTGCTTTTGGTGCAGGATTTACTTGGGCAAACGTCTTATGGAAACTTTAATGCTAAAAGGAGGAATATATCTATGTTTCTCACAGATGAAGATAGAACAGAGATAAAAAAACAGTTGGGTGAAATGAAAAACGAAATGGAACTGTTATTGTTTTCCCAAAAAATAGGTTGTGAGTACTGTTCTGAAACTGAACAACTTCTTAAAGAACTTGTTGATACTTTACCAAATCTGAAATTGGTAATCTACAACCCAGTTTTGGATGAGGACATATCCAAGAAATATAATATTGGTAAGGAATTGCCAGTTATAGGGGTTAGATCTCAGAGTAATCCCTATACTGCAAATGTTAGATTTTTGGGTATTCCAGCAGCATATGAATTTACTTGGCTACTCTCTTTAATAAATATGGTTTCTAATGATAGATATCCTCTTCAAGAGTCTACTGCTAATAGTATAAGGGAAATGGATCAGATGTTGGATAATAATTCTGCTGTTCTTGAGTTATGGGTTTTTGTAACTCCCACCTGCCCTTACTGTCCAATAATGACTATTAATTCTACTGCTGTGGCTTTATTATCTAAAAATGTGAGAGCTGTTCTTGTTGAGGTTTCGGAATTTCCAGAGTTTGCCCAGAGGTATTCCATAATGGGTGTACCAAAAACAGTTTTTAAACTCATCAAACAGGATAAAGTTTTTGAAGCTTCCGTAGAAGGAGCATTACCAGAAAGTAAGTTTGTTGATAAATTAGTTGGATTTGTACAACAAAATTTGAAATAGCAATTTTAAAACCAGCTGTTGTTATAGAAAAAGAAAAAGAATTCTATGAAAAATATAATTGCAATATTTATCGTACAGCTGGGTCTTTTGCTCTGAAGGTCGAAGAAATGTGTTAAGAAACTAGAAGAGTAATTGCCAATTTTCTTAATTGTGATTCTGAGGAGATCTTTTTTACCTATAATGCAACATATGGAATAAATTATCTTGCTTATTTTTTATCTTTAAATTATCTAAGTAGTGAAGATGAAATTATATTAACAGAAATGGAACATCATGCTAATTTACTGCCTTTTTTTAATTTATCTAAGGTGTTTGGTTTTAAGCTAAAACTTTGGAAAATGAATGATAACTTGGAGTTGGATATTAAAGATTTAGAAAATTTGTTAACTAATAAAACCAAATTGTTGTGCGTTACTCATATGTCCAATGTTTTGGGGGTTGTCAACAATATATATGATATAGTGAAATTTTGTAAAGAAAATGGAATAATGGTCTTAATAGACGGAGCTCAGGGAATAGTTCATAGTAGAATTGATTTATCAGAATTGGGAACTGATTTTTATGTTTTCTCTACACATAAAATCTATGGACCATTTGGATTAGGGGTAGTTTATGTGAATCGAAAACACTTTGGTAGACAAGTCCCTCCTTTTTCAGGTGGTTCAATGGTAAGAAGTGTGTTTTTTAACGATGTTAGTTATTTGGGTCCTCCAATGTTTTTTGAACCAGGAACACAGGCATTTTCACAGATATTTACCTTTAAGTATTCTATCGAATATCTTAAATCTTTGGGATTACAAAATATAGAAGAATATGAAATTGAATTGACCAAATATTTTATAAATGAACTTAATCAAATTGATTTTATTCAAGTTTATGGATATAATAATGTTTCTAATAAAAGGTTTGCTATAGTTCCTTTCAATGTTAAGGGTATTCATCCTCACGATGTATCTTTCCTATTGGATCAGTATAATATTCTAATTAGGGTTGGCCATCACTGTGCTCAGCTTATCCACCATAAACTTAATGTTCCTGCCACTTGCAGAGTTAGTTTTTCTTTTTACAATACTAAAGAAGAAGTTGATAATTTTATACAAGTTCTCTGGAAAATTAGGAAGTTTCTGTATTTGTAAGTATCACTTTCTAGGTAATTAGAACATTAATACTTTGAGATAGCTATCTTTATCTTGGGTAAATAAAAAAGAGCACACCTTTTTATAAGGTGTGCTCCGAAAGCTTTATGAATTATTCCGAATTATGAAATTTTTACTTTGTGTCCTTGTGGATTTGAGGTTGTCAATGGCAATGTTACTTTCAATACACCATTTTCATATTTGGCTTGAACATTTTGAGTATTAACTGGGAATGGTAGAGTTACTTGTCTATAGAAACTTCCAAAAGGATATTCATAGAAATAGAATGTTGGAGTATTTCCTTCACCCCAATGTGATTTAAATGATCCACTTATTGTTAAGGTATCTTCTGTTACATTAACTTCTAATTGATCTTTATTTATACCTGGAACGAATATTTCACAGCACAACGTGTTATTTTCTACCCACATATTCATTGGTGGTAGCCATGTCCATGTGGAGGGGGTTGATGTTGTTGATGTTGAAGGGGTCATAGAACCAAAAACATCTCCCATCAAGCTCTCTACTAAATTATGAATCCTTTCGAGTTCAGACATCATTGATCTTCTTCCCATTGGTCTCCTTTCTCTCAATGTTAACATAGTTAATCACCTCCGTTGTTACTTTCTCTATTTCATTATTTTTCGGCTCATTTTTGCTCTCTCATCTTACCCCTTCCATTTAATTTAATTCCCAATCTGAAATTTTTTATACATCAATTTTAATTTTTTAGTCTTTAAAATAGTTGATTTATGTCAATAATATTATCTAAGAAATAATGCTTTCACGTGAATTATTAAAAATTAGAAGGTAGTTGTACATTGTTGTATAATAATATTTGGTGTATAGGTATCTGAATATAAAATTTTATAAAGTGTTTAATTATATTTTCTGGGGGTGTTAAAGATGACAAGAGTTGTTATAAAGGCTTTTAGAGGTCCATTATTGAATTCCAAGGATTGGCCCCAGGAAGCTGCTTTGAGAATGATAATGAATAATCTGGATCCAGAAGTTGCTGAGAACCCTTCAGAATTGGTAGTATATGGGGGAAGTGGAAAAGCTGCCAGAAATTGGGAAGCCTTTAATAAAATTGTTGAGACTCTACAAAAATTGGAAAATGATGAAACCTTAGTGATTCAATCTGGTAAACCGGTAGCTGTTTTCAGAACATTTGAGGACTCTCCAAGAG
>JAOABG010000066.1 GCA_026418475.1 bacterium
ACAAATACCTAAACTACTCAAAAATAAAACTGAGAAAAATAAAAATTAACACAACGAATATACCAATAAATGAATTAATTGAATTAATAAATGATAGTATTACCTTTTTCCCATCAAACATAACAATAGAAATTCCATCAAATACACCCGCAAGATATGTATCAATAGATATAGAATTATTTCAACAAATGTTTTTCAACATTATAGATAATGCAGTTAAAAATTCAAAATTGGCAAAAATAGAATTACTGTTTTTTAATAATCACTTAGAAATAATAGTTAAAAACGATTCAAAGTTTGAAGAATTTAACTTAATAAAAGATATTTTTTACGGTTTGAAGGACACAAAAGGATTAGGTCTAAATATAATAAAAGAAATATCAATCATCAACAAAACGCCAATAGATATTTCATATGAAAATGGTAATGTAGTATTTAAAATATCAATAAATTATGTATCCGATCCTCTTTAAAATTGGTAACATAAACATATACAGCTATGGAACAGTTCTATACATAGATCTTCTCATTTCTCTTTACTTACTCAAAAATTTTTCGTCAAAGTTTAAAATTGAGTTTGATAAAGTTTTTAATTCATTCTTAGTAATCCTAGTTTCCATGTACCTGGGAGGAAAAATAGGATACATAATTTTTAATAACTACGAATATATTGGTTTTACAAAATTAATAATGGATATAATTAATCCTTTTGAAGGCGGTTTAACAATAATTGGTGCAATTTTTTTCTCAATAGCGGGATTACTAATTAGTTCTAAAGTTTTTAAAGTTAATTTTTTGAGAATATCCGATTTGTTCTGCTTTGTTGCACCATTCAGTATCTTTATTGGTAGGATAGGTTGTTTACTTGCAGGCTGCTGCTATGGCAAAGAAAGTAGCTGGGGTATATTATTGCACGGTACCTTAAGATACCCAACACAAATAATGGAAAGTATACTATCTTTAGCAGTTTTCGGTTATTTTTATTACAGTTTCAAAAATTACAAATACTATGGAAAATACATAATAGAATTTTTACTACTATATGGGTTAATACGCTTTTTTATAGAGTTTTTCAGAGAGTCAAGCACGACTTTTCTGTTCTTCTCATGGGGACAAATATTTTCAATATTCATGATAATTACATCAATGATTTTTATGATATTTATAAAAAGAAAGGAGAAAGATAAATGATAGAAATAAATATAACTACTAAAAATAAACAAGAATTCATAGATATAACAGAAAAAGTAATTAGCACGATTGAAAATGAAATACAGAAACATAACATTAGTGAAGGTATAGTAGTTCTATATGTTCCACATACAACAGCAGGATGCTTAATAAATGAAAATGCTGATCCAGCAGTAAAGAAAGATATAATCGAATTCTTAGAATCTCACGTACCCAAAGATAAAAAATACCATCATATAGAAGGTAACGCTGATGCTCACATAAAAGCCTCAATAGTGGGGAACTCAGTAGCATTAATTATATCAAATAAGAAGCTTGTTTTTGGTTCCTGGCAAGGTATATTCTTTTGCGAATTTGACGGCCCAAGAACAAGAAAACTATTCATACAAATAATAAATAAAGTTACTTAACAATGAAAATAGGTATATATACTACTGTTGCAGTTGAAGCAGCTTTCAGAGCTGGAGAAATACTAAAAAAACATTACAGAAATAATTTTACATACCACTATAAAGGACATAGGAACCCCGTAACAGAAGTGGATTTACTGTCTCAAAACGAAATAAAAAAAGTTATACTTAATAATTTCAAGAGCCATAGAATTTTAGCAGAAGAAGATTGGCAAGAAAATAAATGTGATTTTGATGGATTCTGGTGGGTAGTTGACCCACTTGACGGAACAGTAAATTTCAGAAAAGGATTCCCTCTTTTCTGTGTTTCGATATCACTAGTAAAGGATGGAAATATAATTCTTGGTGTCATATATATTCCGATAACAGACGAGCTATTCATAGCAGAAAGGGGACAAGGAAGTTTTCACAATGATAAAAGAATTTTCGTTTCTAAAACTGAAAATTTGGAAAACTGCGTGTTAGCCACAGGTTTCAGCTACGCACTTACAAATAACCCAGATCCACATGTCCAACTTTTTAAAGACCTATCAATAAAAACAGAAGCAATAAGAAGAGCAGGAAGCGCAGCAATAGATCTAGCATATACAGCCTTAGGAGTGTTTGATGGATTCTGGGAATTTGATCTGAAACCATGGGATACAGCCGCTGGAATAATTCTCATTGAAGAAGCAAACGGAAAAGTCTCTGACTACTATGGAAACCCATTTTCATTGTGGAGCAAAACTATAGTAGCATCAAACAACATAATTCATGAACAAATAATCAATTTCACCAAGCAAATTAAATTATAATTAAAAATAAAATTGACTAAAAAATCAAAAATATTCAAATTATTGTTAATCATGCTTTCTCTATTGTCATTAACTATCAAATCACATCCAATATCACAAAAGGATGTTATCATGGAAAAATACTTGTATACAATAGAAAAGATCTATTTTGAAAATATATTCACAAACAACGAAATATACTCAGTTAAAGATTTAAAGGATTATTTCATGAAAAAAACAAAGGTAAAAAGTATAAATGAGGCTTTTAAAGAAACAGTATACACTTTTATAAAAGATCCATATTTAGAAATAAAAGATAGAGATATTTTCTTAGTCGATTATTATCAAGAAAGAAAAGCAGAAGATGATATAAAAATTCAAATAATACAGGTAAATGAAGTAAAAGTCTATTATATTAATTTCGTAAACATAAGTCCAAACATGGCAAAAAAATATAAGGAATATCTTTCAAACAAATTAAATAAAACGGATAAAGAAATTATTATAATAATTGATCTAACGAATAATTTTGGTGGGAGTTTATGGTCAGCAGCCTTTTTTATAAGCCTTTTTTTCGAACCCAATACTTACCTTTTTACAGTAAATTTTAAACAAAAAGGGAAAATAAAGACTCAAAATTTTTACAACAGTGAAGATTATGGTGGATACCTCACAAGAAATTTCATAGCAATTTTACAGGATGATACAACTGTAAGTTCAGCAGAAGTAATATCAGGGGTTCTAAAAAGAAAATGTTTAGTTTTTGGAGATCTAACATATGGAAAACCATATATACAAAGTGTCATAGAACTAGATCAAATGATCATAATTTATACCAATGGGTTTCTGAATTTTTCATTAGAACTTGAACCACATCAGAAAATAAAACCCGACTTTTATTTAAGCAGAAAAGAAATAGAAAATAAATTAATAACAAATCTAGTAGTCAAAATTTATATCCTTTTAAAATCAATGTTAAACGGCGGATAAAACAAAAAAGGGTGGTTTTGAAACCACCCTTTCTATTCCTTATGATGTAAAGTTCTTTTCACAACCCAAATATCTTACCTATACCTTTAAATATCTTCTTACCTACTTCAACAACTCCTCCAACAATTCCACCAGCTAGTCCACCTATTATTTTACCTATACCTTGTCCTATTGCACTTCCACCAATTGAACCCACAACAGAACCCAATAAACCACCAATGACAGTTCCAACACCTGGAAATATAGCTGTTCCTATTGCTGCTCCAACAGCTCCACCAGCTTGCCAGCCAACAAATCCACCTGCTATTCCACCAACTGTTCCCCCTATACCTCCACCTATTGCAACACCATAGTCTATAGCATTTGGTGGTTTAGGAAATGGGGGTAATCCAGGAAATGGAGAGGGAAATCCACCTATTGGTGGCATGGGCATAGGATAGCATCCACCCGGCATTATTCCTGGGAATCCACAACCTGGCATACCCATACCTGGGAATCCAACACCCGGCATACCACCTGGAAAACCCATACCTGGATTAGCAAATATTGGGGGATAACCACACCCACATTGTTGTGATTGCAAAAGTTGCAACAGAATCATTATCAACTGAATGATGATATGTGGTGGTATAGCACCACAACCTGGGAAAGCACCAGGAAAACCACCAATGTTAATATTTATATTGTTATTAACTATATTATTATTTTGAACTTCATGTCTTCTATGTGAGGAGAGAGCACCCCCTAGAAGCAAACCTGCTCCTAACCCTAACAGAATTGGTAATGGCATATTTTTTCACCTCCTATTTTAATTTTCCTTATATATATACTCAAAAAAAAGCAAAATTAAAACATTTCCCTATATTTTTTAACATTTTTTTTACAAAAAAAATTTTACAAAATTTACAGATTTTAAATTAACTAAACTAATATTTAAATTAATGAGATAAATAAAATAATTTTTAAAGGAATTAATGAAATATTAATGAAAAATATAAGAAGAATATGGATAAAGTTTATATATTCCCATTAGTAAATTTAGTTTTAATGCCTGGTAATATTGTAGGTTTAATAATCAATGATGAGAAATTGGTAAACAATTTAACAACTAACAGAAGATTTATAGCCTCACTAATAAAAGATGAAAAAAGGTTTGATATCAATGAATATGGCTGCCTATGCGAAGTAATAGGAATGCAAAAAATATCAATGAAAACATTTATCATTCAGCTAAAAGCGTCAAGAAGAGTCAGAATAAAAAAAATAGAATTTGATGAAATATACCCCTTCACAGAAAATTACCACATATTGGAGGAAAACGAACAAGAACCTAAACCTGAAATAAAAGAAAATCTTTTAAACACAGCAAAAAAATATATAGCTGTTATAAATAATGAATCTACATTCAATTCAATAAAACAAAAAAATTTATGTGCAATTACAGACATTCTGGTATCCCTTATGAAAGCAAGTATACAAATAAAGCAAGAATTTTTGGAAGAGCTGAACTGCTTAAACAGAGCCATAAAATTAATTAAACTTATTGAAGAAATATTAAAAAGATGGCCAGGTAAAATAGTAACCTTAAAGAGCTTTATACCAAAACCATTAATAACAACCATTTACTTATCATGATATTAAAGCAAGAAAAAGGGAAAATAATAATAAAAATAGAAAAAATAGAAGAACAGGAAATAAAGAGTAAACTCCAAGAATTAATAATCAAAGGGCTTAAAGAAATAGCTAACAAAAATCAAGTAATACTAGATTTGGGAGATATGGGGCTAAACGAAAGTGAGTTCAAAACACTTATAAACACATTTGACTCACTATCAATACCGATTGACCTAATAAGAAATACCAATCCTATAACAAAAATGATCTCAATTAACTATGGAATACCAATAGACGCACCTTCTGTTATCAATACACATAATAAACTTAACCCAAGAACAATACCAACTAACAACAAAAACAACACATCAAACAACAACAAAAAAATAGAAACAAGCTTTCTAGAACCATCAAAATCAACACTTAATCAAGATATACTAATTCATAGAAAGAATATACGCAGTGGATCACTATTAGAAAGCGGAAAAACTATTTTATTAATAGGAAATGTAAATCCTGGAGCAGAAATAAGAAGCTCTCAAAACATAATAGTCCTTGGAAAACTCATGGGAACAGCACACGCAGGATATCCCAACAATAATAACTCAATAATATTCACCCTAAAATTAAAAAATCCACTGATAAAAATAGCAAATATGGTCGCAGAATTCGATGAAAATGAAATCAAAAAGCAAATAAAATCCAAAGAAATATCCAATATTCTGTTTTATCATGACAATAACTTAATAAGAATGGAAATAATAAAGGAACAAAAGGAGTGAAATAAAAGTGGAAAGGTTAAAAAGATCAATAGTAGTAACCTCCGGTAAGGGTGGAGTAGGAAAAACTACTATCACTGCCAACATAGGAGCAGCATTAGCAAATCTAAATTACCAGGTGGTATTAGTGGATGCAGATGTTGGATTGAGAAATTTAGACTTAGTACTAGGTTTGGAAAACAGAATAGTTTTTGATTTACTCGATGTTATAGAAAATAGATGCAGAAGCTATAAACAGGCACTGATAAAAGATAAAAGAATATCAAACCTCTTTTTGTTACCTGCTCCACAAACAAAGCAAAAAGAAGATGTTCCTTTAGATAAATTCAAAGAATTAATAGATGAGATAAAACAAGATTTTGATTTTGTTATAATAGATTGCCCTGCTGGAATAGAACATGGGTTCAAAATGTCAGCAAATGCAGCAAATGAAGCCATAGTAGTCACTACACCCGACCTATCATCAATACGAGATGCAGACAGAGTAATAGCCAACCTGGAATCAATGGAAAAAAACTCAACCAAGCTTATTATAAACAGAATGAAAAAACATATGGTTAAAAAATCTCAAATGCTATCAATAGAAGATATATTAGAAACACTAAATATAGAGCTGTTGGGAATAGTTCCAGATGACGAATATATTACAATCTCAACAAACAATGGAGAACCAGTAGTATTAAACAAAACTAAACCTCTTTACAAATATTTTAATAACATAGCACAAAGAATAGTGGATTTCTCAATTGCTATAGAAAACCCATTCAATGAGGGCAACATTTTTCAGAAATTTGCCAGTTTAGTCGGTTTAAGAAAAACAAAGTAGAGATTAGGAGGGAAAATAATGTCTCTACCATCATGGTTAGAAGAGTTAATTAAGGTATTCAAAAAAGAAAAGAAATCTTCAAAAGTAGCTAAAGAAAGACTGCAACTTGTTATAGTCCACGACAGATCACAAGAAAAAAATACAACTATAGAAAAACTAAAAGAAGATCTAATAGAATTACTTTCAAAATACAGAGATGATGTTGACACAGAAGAGATGGATTTTGTTATAAAAGCAGATAATCACAGAGTTTCGCTAGTAGCTTCAATACCCTTAAAAACAAAAGCTACATCCAAACACTAAATGGGCAAACTGGAATACTTCTATGCGATTCTGATAAATCTTTTAGCACTGCTTATCTCAGTCAACATAGGGTCCCCATTGACTTTCTTAGCATCCCTCATCATGTCATCCTCTCTTTTAATTACTTATATTTACCCCCCCATAATCACAC
>JAOABG010000067.1 GCA_026418475.1 bacterium
GCCATTACCCTCAATTCGTTTAACTCACGGATGAGATTCTTTTCAAATCTCATATATTGCTTTACTGTTTCTATAAGATTGGGTATAAGGTCACATCTTTTTTTAAGATAGGCATCAAGGGCAGAGATGGTAAATTCTATAAAGTTTCTAATTTGGAACAGATAAGGAATAATATAGACACTATGCTTGTTTATGAGGTTATCAAAGCTTTCAAATTGGACAACTATAGAGGTTATAGAATAACCACTTTCAATGAGGCTCCTTTGAAATCTGGTCTTGGTGCCTCTTCATCATTGTTGATAACTATTATAAAGAACTTATTAAAGACCAATAAAGTTTTACACTCAAGTTTCAATGATTATGATATTATAGATTTTGCTTCTTTTATAGAGGCCAGAGTTTTGCATACTCTCACAGGTAAACAGGACTACATTGCTGCTATATATGGTGGTATTAACGCCATATTTTTTGATAAGAATCAGTTTGTTATAGAGCGTATAAATTCAGATAAGTTGATAAATCAGTTGGAGAATCATGTTATTTTAGCTTACTCAGGTTTTGAACATGAGTCTGGGAACTTGAACTGGGCTGTTCTAAAAGCCGTTTTGGACAAAGATAAGGAGACTATAGATAAGTTGTCCAGGATTCAAGAAATATCTGAGGATATATACGAAATTATATCTTTGTCTGATATGGAAAAATTGGGGAATTTGATAAAGCAGGAATGGAACATAAGGAAAACTCTTTCGGTTAATCATACGAATCAATATATTGAAGAGTTTTGCGGTGCTATTGATAAGTATTGCTGGGGTTATAAACTTTGTGGTGCTGCTGGTGGAGGGACCATACTAATTTTAACAGATAAGCATAGTGAAGTTAGAAAAGTAATTAAAGAATTTGGTTTAACTGAACTGAAATTTTGTATTGATAATTCTGGTTTATCTACAGTGATTTCAGATTTTTCTTTATGTACATAAAGAATTTTTATAGTAATACTATTTCAAGTTTTGAGATTGATAACCTGGAAGAATTTGAAATCTTAAAGATTGAAAAGAGGCCATATTATTCAAAATTGTGGCTGAAAATTGAAAACACAATATATAAGTTAATAGTCATCAAAGAAAAGGATAAGTACAAATTTTTTGTTTTTAATGGTTTTAACGAAATGAATATTTACGAAATTTTTTCAGGTTTACATAGTTCTGATCATAAATCAGCGGATTATAAAAACACTAATATAATTTTTCAGGGGGATTTTTATTTTGTTGTCTCACCTCTTTCTGGAAAAGTCGAAAAGATAAATGAAAAGGATAGGTATGATAAAGATGATGTCATAGTGGTTATTTCTGCAATGAAGATGGAGTATTTGATAGTTGCCGATAAGGAATATGAGTTGGTTGAAAAATTGGTTGATGTCGGACAGTTTGTGGATATGAATCAAAAAATTGTTAAATTGAAATAAAAATGAAGGATTTGTCATTCTTTTTTCAAAATATATACCTAGGGTATGAGTATTAGGGTTTGGTTAATATTTTTGGTAGCTATTTTTTTGCTTTTCTCCAATTCTTTTGGTATGAGTTATAAGCAGAATTTCGTTTTTGAACATGGTAAGGTTGGTTTTGATAAAAATTTAACACCGTTTGAAAATTATTTTACTTCTGACTCAAAATTTATTGTAAATGGTTTAAAGTTAAACGATAGGATAAGTAATAAGAAGTTTTTTTTCTTTGTTGATATTAAAGATGTAGGATTTTTCAATAACTATGTTAATAAATTTAATAGCTATGGTGATTATGGTTTTACTGATTTTAGCAGTAGTTTTTATTTTACGAATGATAAATCCTTTAATTTTTCTAATTTTGCTAACTTTGGTGATTTAAGTGGCTATGGTAATGTTAAATTTGAATTCAATACCGTTTACAGTCTAAAAAAAAATGTTTATATAGATTTTAAGACTTCTTTTTACTTGGATAAAGATTTGAATGAGGTCCGTTTCAATAGGCTAAATCAGAATGTTACTTCTAAGTTCAGGGTGTATATCAAGTTTTAGTTATGAAAAATGTTAATCTGAAAAGATTAAAAGACTTTGTTGCTGAAGGTGTTTCTAATCCAGAGTTGTTGAGAAAAAATGTTTCTGTTGAAGTTAAATGGAATATGAATGATGGTGAGAGTCAGATGTGTTCCGTTGTTGTTTATCCTTTAGGTAAAAAAGAGTTGGATATTGATCAGGTTGATTTTTTGGGTGGTGGTGGAAGAAGTCCCAATCCTATTCAGTATTGCTTAGTCGGATTAGCTTCTTGTTTTTTGTCAACGTTTGCAATTGTATGCAAAGAGTTGAATCTTAATGTGAAGTCTTTATCAGTGATTGCTAAAAATAGAATGAATTTGTCATTACCTTTAGGTTTAGATAATGAGAAAGTGAGTGAGGGAGTGGAGTTTGAAATTATAGTAGATTCTGACGATGAAAAAGAAAGGTTTGAACAGGCAAAAAATATTGCAATTAGCAGGTGTCCTGCTGTTTGGTGTATGCAAAACTCTGTTCCAGTGGATGCTAGAATATCTTTCACCTGATGATAAATTCTATTAAGTCTATTATAGAGGATTCAATAGCTTTAAAGCGTTCTATATTGGGTGATGATGAGGTTATATCTCAAATTTTGAAGGCTGTTACTATTATTGCTAGTTCTCTGAGAAGTGGTAAGAAGATAATGGTTGCTGGTAATGGTGGTTCTGCTGCTGATAGTCAACATATAGTTGCGGAGTTTGTTGGTAGGCTTAATATTAGCAGGGATCCTTTACCTGCCATTGCTCTCACTACTGATACTTCTGTAATTACTGCTATATCTAATGATTTTGATTTTTCTGAGATTTTTGTGAGGCAGGTTAAGGCGATAGGGAAACCTGGTGATATATTGTTGCTCATATCTACAAGTGGTAATTCTTTAAATTTGATAAAAGCAGCTGAAGAGTCAAAAAAGTTAGGAATAATAACAATTGGTATTCTTGGTAAGGATGGTGGGAATTTACTCAATCTGGTTGATGTTCCCATTTTAATTAAACATAATAATACACAGAGAATTCAGGAATGTCAGTTAATGATAGAACATATAATATGCGAGTTAGTAGAACAACAAGTACAGGTGTTTACATAAATACTTCCATTCTGAGGAGTAATCTGAATATAATAGAATCGATGATACCTTATAAAGTTATATCTGTTTTGAAATCCAATGCTTATGGTCTTGGTATTAATAATATTTTACCTTGGATTATAAACGATATTTACAAGGTTGCTATTAATGATGTGGAGGAATTTTTTGAGTTTAGATTGTATAACTATCCTATTAATTTCATTCTATTTTTCCCTGAGATTGATGAAAATATTATAGATGATGTTATAAGGTACAAAAATGTAGAGATAAGTGTAAATAGCTATGAAATGTTAGGTATTTTGTGTGATATGAGAAATAAGAGAATTAAAGCTCATTTGGAAGTAGATACTGGTATGAATAGAACAGGTATAAGATATGATAATAAAATAAATATAATTGAAAATATGGAATTAGTTGGTTTGTATACTCATTTAAAGAGTGATAATTTGGAAGATAATATTGAGCAGATAGTGAAGTTTTATGAATTTATTAAAAATAATCATATAGATGTTAAAGGTTTGGATATTAGTGTTCTAAGTAGTTCTGGGGTTATGAACTATGAGCTATTAAAGAAAGCTGGTAATTATAAGGTTAATTTTATTTTGGGTATCTGTAATAGTGTTAGGGTAGGTATTTTACAATATGGTATAGTTCCATCAACTAAATATTTGGGATTGAAAAAAGTTTTGAATTTGCAAACCTGTGTTAAAATGGAGGTTGGTTTTTTGGGGTCCAAGTTTGTTAAGAAGGGAGAAACCATAGGATATACTGGCAGATATGCACATTGTGCGGATAAAGATTTGAGGGTTGGGTTAGCTTATTTGGGGTATTCTAAGGTTCCATTTTCCCAGAATTTATGTTTTGATGTTGTAACTGATAAAAGGAGCTTTGTAACTAATTCTGTTGGTTCAATGTCCATGGATGTTATTGCTTTTGATTTGGCTAATTTGAGGGATGATGAAATTGTAAAAAAGATATATTTATTTTCTGAAAATATTGATATTGAGGTTCAGGCAGAGAATAATAATCATTTGGTTTATAATTTTCTTACTTCCCTTAGTCCTTTGAAGAAGTATTTGAATGGAGGTGATGAAGTATCCAAAAATACAGAATAAATGAAGAAATAAAGGCTATAAAAGTTAGGGTAATAGATGAGCTAAACAGAAATTTGGGAATAATGGATATATCGGATGCTCTTGATTTGGCAGATGAGAAAGGATTAGATTTGGTGGAGGTTGCTCCTAATTCCAATCCGCCAACTTGTAAAATAGTTGATTATGGAAAATTTAGGTATGAAATAATCAAAAAGGAGAGAGAAGCCAAGAAAAACCAAAAGAAACAAGAGTTAAAAGAAGTAAAATTAAAGAATAGGATAGATAAAAGTGGGTTGGGTATAAAGGTGCAAACAATAAAAAGGATTCTTGATGAGGGTGACAAAGTAAAGATCACTCTTCAACTTATTGGTAAATCTCGGGCTCAGCCGGAGAAGTATAAAAGTGTTTTAGAAGAGGTATTATCTCAGCTTGGAAACATCAAAATAGAAAAAGAGATAACGATTGACAATTTTAATATATACACAATAGTCACTAAGGGTTGATATGAAATTTTTGAACATTTTGGTTTCTATTGTTTTCATTCTGTTATTGGCTATATCTTTATTTTTTATTTATAGATTTTTTTATGGCGAGTCTGATGATTTAATTGTGGTTCCCAATATTATTAATATGGATGTTTACGCTGCACAGGAAAATGTTAAGTTGGTTGATTTGAAAGTTGAAGTGGTGTCTACCACTTTTTCTGATAAGCCTGTTAATACTGTTGTTAAGCAGTATCCTGAACCGGGTATGGAAGTGAAAAAGAATAGTGTTATTAAAGTGGTTGTAAGTAGTGGTAGAAAAGAGGTTCAAGAAGAGGTTCCTGATTTGGTTGGTAAAACTTTGAATCAGGTTCTTTCTGATCCTATGATTAATATGTTTATTAAGAAGCACAATTTGGTCTTGAAAGCCATATATTATCCCACTTTGTTGATTGACGATAATCAGATAATGTTACAATCTCCTGTTTCTGGTTTTCCAAAGGGTAAAAGTATTAATGTTTTAGTATCAAAAAAGGAAAATCCTGATAATATATTGAACAAGGAATACAAGACCTTAGCTGAATTTTTTTACAACGTTAATCTTGACGCAATTCTTGTAAATTTGAATAATACTAGTATAAGTCAAGATAGAAATGTTGAAAACATTGAAGTTTACAATAATAGTGTTATTATTAATTCTGATCTCAATTACAGTCAAATACCTTCTTTCAAGATAACTAATATATATGTTAAACCTACTTACACTAATGGAATAAGTTTTTTAGAGATAGTATTAGAGGATTTCCTGGGAAGCAGAACGATTTTAAAACAGTATTATACGGGGGTATTTGTATGTAGCTTTCAGGTTTCTTATATTGGTGAAGCAAAGATAGTTATTAAAATTGATGGTAAGAAAGTTTCTTCTTATTCTTTACCATGAGCTATTCTAATATAATTTTTCCTATTAATTTTTATCAAAAAGTTTATAAATTGTCTTGTAGTAGTAATTTCATAAGGGTTAATCGTAATTCAAGTTATGTTTTAAGATTGGTTTTCGATAGTATTGATTATTTGGTTTTGGAAATTGGTTTTGGGAAGGGAGATTTTTTGCTTCAGTATTCTATTGATAATCCAGGGTATCAGATAGTTGGTATAGAGAAATCTGATAGGTTGGTGAAAGAGGTTTCAAAGAAACTGGAAAGAAGCGGGGTAAGTAATGTCAGGTTGATTCAGGCAAATGCTGAATTTGCTGTGTACTTTTTGATTCCCGATAATTCTGTTGATGAACTAATTATAAATTTTCCAGATCCTTGGCCCAAAAAGGCCCATATTGGTAGAAGATTGGTTAATACAAATTTTTTGAAGCTCTTGAATACTAAAATGAAAAAGGGGTCTAAGATTTTTGTTTCTACCGATGTGGAGGATTATAAAGATTTTATCATTGATTCGATTAGAAAAGCTGCTAATCAGGGATTAAGTTTTAGAGTAACCAATATTTTTATGGGGTTTTGGAATGAAAGATATCAAACCAAATATTTAAAAAAGTGGTTGAAGGAAAATAAAAAAATATTCTCAATTGAAATACAAAGATTGTGATTGTAATTGTGTATAATTAGGTAAAAAGCAGAAAAGAGGAGGGATTTAGACCCTCCTCGCTTTGTAATTATTTATCGTGCCTAATTGCATCTTTTAAAACGTTATATAATCCTCCACCAACTGTGGCTGCCAGACCTGCACCTACTGGTCCTCCAAGTGCACCACCTACTGCTGTTAGGGTTCCTATTACCATAAAGTCAAGAAAGCCATGTGCAAATCCTTTAAGTCCACCTATAAATGCCCCTTTTAAACCTGCTGTTGCACTTTGCCATTCATCTAAACCTAATTCTTTTGCTGTATGGTAAACTTGGGAATATCCCTCTACAGATTTAAATGCTGTTGATAGTACGGGGTAAGAGCTTCCCAAAAGCCCAACTCCTATTCCTTTGGCTAATCCTTGTGTAAAGGAATCATTTGGTGTTTCTTCTATTTTGTCACCAGAGAGTTGTACTTCTTTTTCACCTTTTGGGCCACTTAATTTTACACCTTTAAAAGTTGTATCGCTACCATATTGTGAGCTGTTTATTACATTATCCATATTTAGTTCACCTCCTTTCATTGATATTTTTTATACATAAAAGAAAAGTAACTTTTTTACTTTTTGCTAAATTTTTG
>JAOABG010000068.1 GCA_026418475.1 bacterium
CTATTTGTATTTATTATGAAATACTGTGTTCCTGGTATTTGTGCACCTAATTCTGATACCTCAGGATTTAAATTCAAAGTCACATAACCATCAGGAGATATATCTGGTGTAACTCTCAAAATTATACCAACGTTGACATACTGTGCCTGTATTTGACCAGTTCTATAATCTGTATAAAGTATAGGTATTTGTTGACCGACTTGTATCTCAGCTTGTTGCCTATTTTGAGTCATAACGTAAGGAGCAGAAAGAACTTTACCCTTTTTACTCTCTAAAAGATAGTTAAGAGTAGCTTGGAAAGATAAAGAGCTTCTTGTAAACCAATTAATACCTAGATTAGGCAAATTACCAGTTGGCTGTTCATTTAAAGTAGTAGGAGTAGAATAGTTACCCCAGTCAACACCCAAGTTCCTTGAGGCAGTTTCATCTATGCTTAAGAAATGTAACCTCAGAGCAACCTGAGGCATAGGAACATCAACTGCCTTAACAAAAGATTTTACCGTATCAATAATATCTGGAGTAGCAGTAACTATCAAAGAGTTCATCCTTTTATCAACAGTTAAAGACTCTTTTGGAACCAAATTACCCATCATTTGAACAACCTCATCACCTTGAGCATAGTTCAACCTAATGACCTCAGTGATAGGAGGAGTTACTGGTGGAGGTGGCGGTGGAGGAACATCCAATTGACCAACAAGATTCTTTATCTCAACTATTGTTTGAACAGGAGCTTTAACCAGTAAACTATTAGTTTTTTCTACAACCTGAACACTAGCTTCAGGAAAATTAGACTTTATAACGGGTTCTATTTCCTTAGCAGAAGCATTCTCTAAATTTATAACCTGATTTTTCATTGGTCCAGCAACCTTAACATCTTGCTGGAATTTCTCCAATTTATCAGGTGCTGCAACATAAGCAATACCATTAACTATTTTGTAATCAAACCCATTAGCTAACAATATCATCTTAAGAGCTTTTTCAGGATCAACATTAACAAGCTTCATAGTTAATTTTTCTGGATATTTTATCACATCAGGAGCAAATATAACATTCCATCCCAAGTTTTCTGTTATTAACCTTACTGTATCAACCAAAGTGGCGTCTATTAAATCCAAAGTTATGGTTTTTGAAATAGATAAGGACTTTGCTGGTGGAGCAACTTTTTTAGATTCCTTTTTTGGAGCAACTTTTTTCTGTGGCTCTACTTTTTTTACTTCAACAGTTTTAACCTCTTCCTTAACTTGAACAGGTTTAACTTCACTGGACTTAGTTTTGGGTTTAACGCTAATTTGATCATCAGCTGCGGAAAGCACAATGTAATTTCTAACACCCTTAGACTCATTAGAAACAGTCTTCGGACCAACAGGTTCAGGTAATGATTTTTCCTTAACTTCAACAACAGTTAAGCCACCAACAGTATACACTTTATAATTAACAGAACCATAATTTAAAATTATATCAAGGTAAGCATCACTACCTTCAGAAGATAAAGATACCTTAGAAACAGGGCCACCAGGCATTAAAGTGGCTTCTGTTTGTGATAAATTAATATCAGTCTGTTTCAAAAGCACCCTTATCTTGTTATCTTTGAGAAAAGTTTTGTAGCTCGATACTGTATTAAGTGTTATTTTTACTGTGCTATCTATTTCTTTTATCTCCACTTTAGACACAGTAGCAGCCAAGGATATATTGATCAGGACAACAGCAACAATTAGAAGCTTCAATATTTTTTTCACTTGATTTCACCTCCTATTTTTTCTTTTTAGTTATAACAAGTTTTTCTGATCCTTTAACCAAAACTAAGCTATCATCGGTTATCTCAACAACAGAATATCCACCAACAATATCTCCCCTTTTAACAATATAAGCTCTATTGTTGGTAAGGTGTCTCAGTATAGCTCTCCTTTCATTACCAGAAATAGATAACCCTTCAAAATTAAACATCATAGGAGACTCCTCTGCTATATTAATAGGTTTCTGCTCTTCTTGCTGAGGTTGCTGAGGAGGTTGTTGCTGATCTTGCTGCGGTGGTTGTTGCTGCTCTTGTCTAGAAGGTTCATTCTCCTTATTAGATACCCTCAAAGCTTTCAAAGATTTAAGAATAAAAGGATCCTTTAAATCAGAAGATTCTCTCTTCTCTGGTATAGTAGGTTTAGAAGCAAGCTTTTTTCTGACTTCATCAATATTAACAACAGAAACATCAAACTTAGCAGTATCTATTTTTATTTCTTTGGTCAAATCTGTGGGAGTTTCAATATTTGCCAACTGATCAGTAGTACATCCACTCAGAATAACAGCAAAAAAACTCAAACTCAGCAAAATACCCATCCCAAATTTTCTCATATTTACAATCACCTACCTTATTATTTGTATCATTTCCAATGTTACATTAATACTATTATTCGGAGATTTTCCAACATCTCTGGTAGTTGGAGCAAAAGATATAGTTTTTATTCTTATGAGTGCACCTATTTTATTAGTATCAGAAAGTTCTCTTAAAAACTTTATTATAGTAGAATACTTTCCATTTAAACTCATTGTTATCTCAGTACTTCTAACAGCTATACCTTCAGATTCTTCGGAAGCACCAATATTTCTATTAGATATAGCGCCAAAGTTGATATTATTTAGCTTGAAATCCTTATCCTTGGATGAATTCCTAACATCAGTGACAATACCTTCCAAATTCTTTAGAATCAAAGACATGAACATTTCATTATTACCACCCTTAGATTGTGGGAAAACCTCAGTTCTTAATTTCTCATACTCTTCAGCCATCTTTTGATATTTTTCATAATCCTGTTTAATTTGCATACTGGCCTGGTATATCTCTTGAGCCTTTTTCAGCTGTTCCTGCCAACTTGTTTCCCTTTCAACAACAGGAGAATAATTGATTTGAAAGCTCAAAAATGCAAATATAGCAGCAACAATAATACCTCCAACGAATTTTAATAAATCGGCTATAGTCATATAAACTCTCCCCCCTTACTACTTCATATTTTTGTAATAATTTTCCATAATATCTAAAGAATAATCAAAATTAACTTCAACATTGAAATTAGAAACAACCTCTCCTTCCTGTTCTTGCAAACTTATCCCAGTAACCTTAGGGTTCTTAAATACAGAACTGTTACTAATGTTATCCAAAAGCTGAGCAGAGTTCTGTAAAACCTTATCCCTAGTACCAACAATGTTAACCCCAAAAGTTGCCGTTTTTGCATCAAAATTAATAGAAAGATTAGTCATCCATGCTTCAGTTGGCAAAACATGGGGTATTTCTATAAGTATAAACCTCTGCAAAATGGATTCATTCAGAACCAAGCGTAAAGTATTCAATTCATTATATATAACCTTGATTTTTTTAATGTTATTTTCTATAGTTGGTAATTGAGTTTGGAAATATTTTGATTGCTCTACCAATTTCTCAACCTGCTGTTTAACAAGCTTTATTTCCTCTATTTTTTTCTGAGCCATAAAATACGGAATAACATAAGCTATACCTATCATAACAAGTATTATTAATATTATGGCTATCTCTTTACCCCAATTGAGACGTTTATCCTGTTCAACAATAACTATTCCCATTTTAACACCTCCTATATTATCCTCTTTGAAACAAATTTTTGTTGTCCATGACCAAGAGCCAATCCAAAAGCATTTACATATATATTAAACTCTCTCTTAAAATCACCTTCTATTTTCTTATCAATTTTTATTAAATTACTCATCTTATCCAGTTCAATATAATTCACAGGAATAGAAACCTCTTTCTGAATATATTCATTAAGACCACTAATATAAGATATTCCTCCAATAGTATATATATTGGGAAAATCCATTCTACCCTTATAAGCAGCTATCGTCCTTTTCAACTCCTTAACTAAAGGTTCAAAAGCTTTTATCAAAATAGGAGAGTATTTCTGATCATCAAACGTAACAAACTTCCATCCATCATCAGAAAACTCCATAGAACCAACCTTTTCAACTATCCTCTTTTTTATTTCTTCACCAGCAATTCTCAGATTCCTCAACTGTTTCAGCTTACCATTATAGAAAACCATAATCTTGGTAGATATATAACCAAAATCTATAACAATACTGTTAGTATTCTTGAAATTTTGATAATTAGCTCCTTCGAGAAGCCTCCAGACACCAAGCTCGTCAAACTCTATTGCAACTTTTTCCAAACCAGCATTTGAAATAATATCATTTAAAACAACCACATCCTCAAGCAAAAATGAAATCAATAACACTTCTTTTTTATCTGGTGCTTCAGGAATTTCATCACTTATTTGTATAAGTTCATACTTAGCCTCTTCTATTTTATAAGGTACATAATTTCTGGCTATATCAGCTCCCTCTTTATCAATATTAACTTTTTTTGGAACCTCTATTGATCTTACTATGACATTCGGGCTAGACATACAAGCTATGACCTTAACAGTCTTCTTTTGAGTTTTATAACTACTAAACAAATTAGACAGTTCATTAGTTAATAACTCTCTATCTCCAATATTCTGAACTGCAATTTTAGTACATAAATCCACCTTAGCTGATTTCAAATTTTTTATATCCTGCCAAACAGCATCAGCACAAACAACCTTCATATAATAGTTACCAATATCAAGACCCACATAAACCTCTTTACTTCCAAATAAACCAAACATCATACAATCATACCTTTTCTAAATATCATTTTATACATAATTTTTATTTTTCAAAAATATTAAAAATCCTCCTAAAAATATCGAAACAAAGTTTGGAAGCCATAAAAATAATATAATACCAGTCTTAAAGGAAATTATTTGAACCATTGTTAATAAAACATAATATACAATAGCAACAGAAATAGATAAAACCATCCCCAAAAAATTGCTAACCCTAACCCTAGCCAAAGAAAATGGAAAAACTAAAAACAATAAAAAAATACTACTAAGTGGAAAAATAAATTTCAAATTCAATTTCACATAAATATCAAAAGCTAAATCATAAAAATCTCCCTTCTCATACTCTCTTGCCATCCTTAATAATTCAAAAATGTTCAATTCTTCCCTATGTTTTTTTCTCTTTATGGAGTTTTCAAAATTAAATACATATTCAATATTATTAACAACAATCCTGGTTTTATTCAAATAATCATAAGTAACCACGTTATAAAGTAACCACCTATTTTCTTCTTTCTTCTTAGCCCAATCAGCAACGACAGTTTTGGATATATATCTACTTACCTTATCTTTGACAACAATAAATACATCTTTCATTAAACCTAAATCCCCAGAATACTCTTTAGCAAAAACATACCTTACCTCCTTTGAACTCTCAAAAATATAAGAGAAATCCTTAATAACCCCTCTGATCTCTTTAGTAGTAGAAGAATAATACATATCCAAAGCCATAGAAACAAACCTATACCCCATAAACTCATTGAAAGAAAAGTGAACAATACTAATAAATAACACAATAAGAATCAACCTTTTAAAAATATACATATTGCTAATCCCAAAACTATTAATGGCAGTAATCTCAAAATTACTACTCAACCTACCTATTGAACCAACAACACCAAAAACTATAGAAATAGGAATAATATAGTTCAAATATATCGGACTGATAAAAACTAAATACTTAGCTATATCTATAACCCCATAAACACCATCAACCAACCACTTTATTACTTGATAAAGTTGGGAAGTCAATATAATCATAAAGTTGAAAATAACAAATCCCAACAAAAATGACTCAAAAAAATTCTTTAAAATATATCTGGTTAATATATTCATCTTTCAACCCAATATATTAAAAACAAACCCGAAAACAACATAACAAAATTACCTCCAAAAGCCGCTAAAAAAGGATTCAACAAATTATTCTTCCCCAAAGCAACAAAAAAAGAAAATAAACTGTAATACACAAAAATTAAAAAAACACTAATAAGCAACCCCATAAATTTTCCCCGATTAGCAAACATAACCGCCAAAGGTAAAGACAAAATAACAACAACAACACATGAAAGAGGCAAACTGAATTTCAAATACAACTGAGTCTTCAAAAAATTATCCCTCCATCCAAATCTCTCCCTGTTATCAAGTTCCTGTTTCAATTCATTGTAGCTCATCTCCCAAGGATTCCTCAATTCCTTTATAATATCATCAAAAGATAAATTGAATGGAATTATTAATTTTTCAAACTTGACCTGACTTTTTACAAAACCATCCCTAGACAAATCAACTAAAAAACCATCCTCAAGAACTATAGATAAACCCTGAATATACCCCCTCTTGGATGTTATAATCCTTGAGAAATTACCAACCCTCACATCAGATATGACAACATTATGTAGAACTTTATTCATTTTATCAACATTTCTCACTATGACTATCTTTCCATCAGGCATCTTAAAAAAAACATCAGACTGAATAAAAGAAATGCTACCCTTTATAATCTTCTCTTTAATAATATCCTCAGAAATCTTCATCGTCAAAGGAACAATATTTTCATTCAAAAAGAAATTTAAAAAAGTCATAAAAACAGAGACAGTAACAAAAGGCACAACTATATAGTAAAACCTAAAACCCAATATTCTCATTGAAGTTATCTCAAAATTTGACTCCAGTTTAGTCACAGAATTTATAACAGCAAAAAGTATAGCAACAGGTATAGCTATAACACTAAAAGCAGGAATCCTATAAACAATTATTTTTGCAACACTTATCAAATCTACTCCTCTGCTAACAAC
>JAOABG010000069.1 GCA_026418475.1 bacterium
CTTGTTTATTTTTATCTAATCCTATTATTTCCCTTGAGTTATACCAATTTATTTTAAAAATATATATTATTATTGAATCTTCATCTTTATTAATGATATTTTGTAATTCCAATTTTAATTTTTCCAAGTTTGCTTGTGTTATTTCTCCTTCGAATACCGAGTTTTGGACCCATTTAAGATATTTTCTGCATGTTTTTAACACTTTTTGAACTCTTTTTTCTCCTATGTCATATACCAATATTAGACTATGTGTGTATATATGGTTTATATTCTTCTTCTTCAATCAAATGTTTTTGTAGTTTATATAATTCTATTTTTATTAATTCTCTATATGATACGTTTCTATTCATTTTATGGTGTTTAATTGAGGTTTTCATTTTTTCTTCAAATTCTCTTAGAAATATTTTTGCTCCTTCTTCATTGAGTGTAATTCCGTTTAGGATGGTTTCAAAATGTTCTTCTTTTATCATCATTTTATTTATTAAGCCGAATATTATTTTATCAATTATTATTGGTTTAAATATTTCTGCTATATCAAGGTTTAGAGTGAATCTTCTGAAATTTGATTCATGTAAGTATCCTATTCTTGGATCAAGATGTGTTTTATAGATTTCTGAGAGAACAGCTGTGTAAAGTATAGAGTTTCCAAAACTAATTAAAGCATTAAGTTTATTTTTCGGTGGTCTTTTTGTTCTGCTTTCAAATAAGAAGCTATCATTTTGAAGAATTGTATTGAAAGAATTGTAGTATTTTTCTCTTATGTTTCCTTCGATACCCATTAGTTGTGATATTGAATCTATGTTTTCTGACTTTTTGAGTAGTTCTGATATCTCTTTCAATACTTCATTAAGTGATTTTTCTCTATTGTTATAGTATTTGAGGTTTTTAATAATGTTTTGTATTGCCCCTTGGAATATTAGTTTTGCTATTATCATCCTTTTATTATTATCAATGTAGTTTTCAACTTGTTTCAGTAGTATATAACCTGAGTTCAGGTGTTCCCTAGGATAGAAAGAACCAACATAGTATTCATAATAGTTAAAGAAATGTAGTATAATATGATTCTCTGTTAAAAATTCTATTACTCTTTTGTTTATTGTTACTTCTCCAAATATGTATAATTCTTTGGTGTTTTCAACTGGTATGTAGTTTCTACCTTTTTCTGTTTCGAAAAACAGTGTGTTATCTTTTCTTTTTAATTCGCCACTGGAAAATAGGTATACTGTTTGTTTCATATTTCCTCAACTCCAGCATAAGTCTCTATATCCACAGTTTTTGCAGAATGGTATCTTTTTTTTGGTTGGTGGTTTTGGTAACCTAATGATTTCCTTGATTTCTTTTTCTGCATTTTCTAATTTTTTTATAATTTTATCTGTTAATTCTACGGGTATTTTCTTTTTTTCTTTGGGGAATAATAAGATACCTTTTGCTTCTATTCCTAAGTTTTTTAGTTTGTTTAAATAGAAACAAAGTTGCATTTCACAGGATTCAATATTTTTTGATGTTTTTTTTATTTCTCCAACAACCAAATGATTATTTTCGTTTTTTATAATATCTATTATCATATTTTCTAAGGAAATTTCTTTTTTTTCATTTTTGTAGTATTGTTCTGATATTATTTTTCCTATTTGTATGTGTGGGTTATCTTGATCAGGAAATATGTTTCTTGACATGTACCATACTTGTCTATGGCAAATATAGTAATACCATACTAAAGTAGCGTAAATTTGTATTCCAGTTGATGATATTTGTTCTTTTTCTTCAAAATTTTTCTGTTCCATTATAGTATTATTGCTCCTTCGATATCTGTTTTATATCCTGTCTCAATGTCATAGTAGTTGGGTAAATCATCATTGTTGATAAAACCAATATATGATTGGTCTTTATTAAAGAAAGGAGGTAGGTTATCTATCCTTTTTGGTATGGATATTATATGTTCAAAAAATTTGGATTTAATATTTTCAAATTTTTGTTTTCTCTCAAATATGTTTTTAATATTGAAAAGTTTTTGATAATATTCCCAAATTTCTTTGGCTTCTTTGTCTATTTCGATGAATATCATTATCTCTGGGTAATCTTTTTCTATGAGTTTAAATGAATCTATTCCTTCTAAATCATTTGACGTGTATTTGAGAATCTTCATTGATTGGATAAATTTTTCACTTTCTTTTTGTGAAATTATTTGTTCTTCCTTTAATTCACCATAATATTTTTCTAATAATCTGAAAAAATTGTATTCATTAGTTTTAGACAAGTTCTTCAGTATTTTTTCAGTTTTATTTATTAGAGTTTTGCTATAGATGTATGTTGAGAATGGATGGTTTTTATTTTTTTCGTCTATCAAGTTGTATATTTTGAATATTCCTTTTTGTTTGAAGTTTCTGTTGCATCTGCCAGCTGATTGATTTAAACTATCTAAAGGAGCTAAGTCTCTGACTACTACTTTAAAGTCTATATCCACTCCAGCTTCTATTAGTTGTGTTGATACCACGATTTTGTATCTACCTTTTTTTATCTGCTCTATTCTTTGGATTCTTTGTTTTGGTATTACTGAGGTTGCTAAGAAAGTTTTTTTATCACTTTCTATTAACTTATAGAATTCTTTTGCACTTTTAATTGTATTGAATATAAAGAGGTAATTTTTTTTAGTATTTTTACTTAATTCATTCTTGAATGATTCAAAAAGTTCTCCTATCGATATTGGGTTTAGGTTTATTTCTACTTCAAATCTGTCTAGTTTATTAATATATAGATCTGGTTTTGCAAGGTAGGAGATGTTATCAAAAATGTATGGATACGTAGCTGTTGAAACAATTATATAACAATTCAGTCTTTCACTTATGAAGTTAAGGATTTGGTTTATTATTTTCCAATATTTTGGGTCTATTGCTTGAATTTCATCCAAAATGATTATACTGTTGGCCAGTTTATTTAATCTCTTTATGGTTGAGTTGTAATTTGATATCAAAGTGTGAAACAATTGAACAAAAGTTGTAATAACTATTGTTGATTGCCAGTCCTCGATCAAAAATTTTTGTTGTTCATAACTCAGAATACTTTCATATGGTAGTTCTTCATTGGTTGTGTATTTTAGTTCTGTTAATGAATGGTGTTTCATTATATATCTGCTATCATTAGTTAGAATATTTGATATGTTCACGTATGTTTGATCTATTATTGATAAAAATGGTAAGCAATATATTATCCTGCTGCGATTATTCATTAATTTATACAATTTTAACCCTATTGACAGGTTAACAAATGTTTTTCCGATACCAGTTGGTAAATTGATACACAATATTTTGGGTAGATTACCATTGTTTATTAATTTTTGCAAGTTTTTAATTGTTTCATTGTAAGCTGAAGTTCTTAATTTACTAATAGTAGTATTTTTTCTGATTTTTTTTATATACTTGTCTATAGAGTTATCAAAATTTGGGTCCAAAAGATTCAGGCCTTGTTGGTTGTTCAGTTTTTGCATGAGTTCAAAGTTAGAAAATATTGCTTCCATTTTATCAGAATCTATCAAAATAGAAAATAAAAGATTTATTAAAAAGTATAGGCAAAATGAATCCCTATCTAAATAATTTGTTATTCTAATAAATTCTTTTTGAATATCCATTTCTAAGTATTTTTCGAGAGATTTTTTATTAAATTCAAAATTCAAGTGTTCATATATATTTTTTGAAAAGATCTCTAATTTTTCTGAATCTATTGACTCCAACTGGGTTTTAAAAATATTTTTTTTATCAAGTATTTTATAAAAAGTTTCATCAAGAACATTTGATAGATTTGAGTGATGTTTTTTGACAGTGAAATAAGCAATGAAACTTAATAGATCATTGTTAATAAGTTCTTTTGATATAAAATAAACAAAATAAGCTGAAAAAAAGCTGTGTTCTTTATATTTATCATCCACTTTGTTGCCATTTATATAGTTTTGGAAAAATCTTGTTGATTTACCCAAATCGTGTAATAGACATGTTATTCTCAGTAATTTTTCTACATTACTTATATCAATGTCTTTCAACTTTGTTGACGAGTCCAGTATATTTTTTATTACTTCTTTTAGATCCTGGAATTTTTGATGAGCTATTAGATAAGTGTTTATTGAATGGTCTTCTAAATATTTTCCTGGGTGTGATAATAACCCGGATTTCATGTTTATATTAGAGTTATTTTTTCTTTGAGTTCTTCTATTTCAATATACTCTTTGGGAATACATTTTATGCTTTTTGAGTTTATCTCTACAAGTATATCTTTATAAATTTTTACTTTTCTTTCGGGAGTTATATCCACAGCAACTCTTTCTTTGACATAACTTTTGTTTTCCTCAAAATAGATTTCTTTTATTGAGTCTAAGGGAATAACAGAGTCTATATCAACATAATTTTCTGGAGTTTTAACAGAATAGTTAAAAGATCCTAAAAAATTGAAGTCTGCAATTAATTCACTTAATCCCATAGATATTGTATAGAAATTATTTTTATTTCTGAGGTATTGTTCTAACCTATTGGATAGATCTTGATTTTGGAATAGGAGGTATAATCTGTAGTGGGGGTCTTTTAGAAATTCAAACCTTATCTGTGTTCTATTTTTTATGTGCCAGCTATCTATTAATTTTAACTTTATGTTATCTTTAGTATCTACCAAGTTTATTGGCACCCTTGTTTTACTAATTGGTTTCATTATTCTCTGAGCTACTTTAAGAGTATTGTAGTTTATAACATCTAAATATTCTGATTTATCTATACCTATTATTGCTGATATTATACCGTATACTGTTGTTGGAGGAATAAAATTAAACGTTAAGGGAGAGGTTGTTGTCCAATACTTTCTAAAGTGTCCATATTCTGAAAATATATCCAAAACTGTTAATTTCATAACTCATATCCCTTTATCAAAATTCAAAATTCTCTATTGTTACTAATGATTTAATTTTTTCAATTAGATTTGTATTTGAGCCTTTATATGTTGTATTTAACTCTGGAACACATTTAATTTTTACTTTTTCAATTTTACTCCTGTGTTGATCTATTTTGTCTATTAGATTGTCAATTATTATTTTGTATTCATCTATTTTTCTTATTTCTTCATCTTTTTTCTCTGATTCCATACTTATTAGGTTTTCTAGGTTATTTATTTGGAACATTGTGTTGGGTTTATAGAAAATTGAAAGTAAAAGCACAGAATTGTGTCCAATTTTGGATGTTGTTGATAGAAAATTTGTTCCGTTCCACATAGCTTCAAAAAGGAGATTTATATCGTCATAAGTTAGGTTCAAGTTTTGATATTCTGCAGCTTTTTCATTGACCAAGCCGTAAAATGATATCAGTGAATAGGGGAGTATATATTTGCTTGTCATCGTTCCTTGAGATTTACCTTCTCCTGATGGTAAAACAGTTGTTCCTTTTATATACTGTAGATCAACTTTATGTAGCGATTTACCGAATTTGAACTGTACTGGGCCAGTTAAAGCAACTGTATTCTTTTCTACAGCTATTGTGCAACCAAATAATCTTATATCTATGAATTTCTTTATCAGTTCATCTTTTAACGACAGTGATGATAAATCTTTCAGTTGCTCATCTTTACTCTTTAAACTGCCGTCTGCTTTTCTCTCCTCTTTTACGAAAATATCCTTATTTCTGTAGTTTAGTAAATAATCTCTTATTGTCCGTTTGAGTCTTACATCTGTAACTATATTGTATCCAGAATTGTAATCTATCCGAGGTTTATTCTCATCTAGAGGGTCCCCATTGGGATTATTATATGAAATGTCATATAAGAATAGTATTTCAATCCTCTGATTTACAAGGTTATTGCTCACTATAATCACCTCCATATACTATTTGCTTGACGTTTCTGTACAAGGCCATTCCACAGGCAAAGTAAAAGTTCATTTCTTCGTTTGACAAGTTCCAATCTGATCTGAGTAGTTTTTCTGATATCTCCTTAGATAAAATATCTTGAATTTTCCCGTATGAATCATATTCATAAAACTTATTTATCACGAAAGGTAACAATTCCTGGAAATCCTTCTTATTCATTTTGAGAGACTTCAATTTATTTAAAAATGGCATATTGTTCAATCTTTCTCTCTGTTTATCCAATAGAATCCTACAGATACATCCGAGCATGAATAATCCTTGCTTGTTATATGTGTCAAGATTGAGATCTTTGTATATGTTTTCAAACATTTTTCCACCTCCACAGAAATAACATATTTCAACTATCCCCAAATTGGTGAAAAATAATAAATTAGAAAGTGAATCTAAAACACACGTTTCAAAATTGAATATTTCTCCTTCAAATTTGTATAAATTGTTTATAATATTCTTCAGAGTGATTAGTGTATATTTTATAAGTAAACTCTGGTTAACAGGTTGAATTTTGAAGATCTTTTCTATAAATTCAAGGAAGAATTTTTCTGAATCTATTGTCAATAGTTTTTCTTTACTTATGAAAAATCTTCTGAGTTTTGATATATTATAATTGGGATTATACTTTTTTAAAGTATTGTATTTTTGTATTATTTCTTTTGTTTTGTATTTGGC
>JAOABG010000006.1 GCA_026418475.1 bacterium
ATCCTATTTTGGTCAAGATTGGAGCTTTGTATCATGATATTGGTAAAATGAATAGGCCAAAGTATTTTGCTGAAAATTTGGTTCAGGGTGAAAAGAATCCCCATGATGAGAGGGAGCCTTATTTGAGTGCTTCTATTATAAAATCTCATGTTACTGATGGAGTGAAACTTTCACAGAAATATAACTTACCAAAAATAATTGAAGATTTTATTAGGACTCATCATGGAACAACTACGATATTATATTTTTTTATTAAAGCGAAGAATATGCAAAATACCAGTAAAAAGTATTCGTTTGAAATAAAGGAAGAAGACTTTAAATATCCTGGACCTAAACCAAAGACTAAGGAAATGTTAATACTAATGATTTGTGATAGTGTTGAAGCTGCCTCAAGATCTCTTTCAGAATATTCTTATTCTTCTATAGAAAAATTGACTGATAACATTGTGAATAGACTCATCCAAGAAAAACAATTTTCCGATGTTGATATTACATTTAAGGAAATTGGTATTATAAAAGATACTCTCATTAAAAACTTATATATATCTTATCATGTCAGGTTGAAGTATCCTTCATATGCGAAAAAGAATGGTAATTAATCATAGGAATAATAGAATAAGAAAGTTATGTAATAAAGTTTATTGCTTTATTATTAAGGTTTTCCCAATCTTATCAGAGAAATTTTTTATTATAGATTTTGTTAATCCTTATCAAATTAGAAAAATTAAAAAGAGTATTTGGAATAAGAATGTATTTACCGATACGGTAACTTTAATATTTGATGATTATGTTCATATTTATTTGTGTCTTGATATAATTAAAAGGAATTCTTACAAGTATGGTAAACCTTTTGATGATGAGTTAGTTCTCGTTTTGTTGCATTCTTTTCTTCACAGTCTTAATAAGGAAGAGGATGAGGTATCTGTTATCCAACATGATATTTTCAGACGATTTTATGAGGAAGTTATAAAAAATGAGTAAAAGGTTTAGGAGAAACAAATTAAGCTCAAGTATATTAGAAAGTTTTTCCAATGCTGTGAATGGTATATTTGAGGCTTTCTATCAGGAAAGAAATATGAGGATTCACCTTATTTTAGCTTTTTTTGTTATTTTTTCCTGTCTTTTTGTTAGTTTATCAGTTTTAGAGCTTGTTATCATATTCGTTGTTATTGCTCTTGTTTTTATTACTGAGTTGTTTAATACTACTATTGAAATATTGGCTGATAAAATAGAGAGTAATAAGGATGAGCAGATAAAACTCATAAAAGATATATCTGCAGGTTCTGTGCTTGTTTCATCTGTTTTGGCTGTTATTGTTGGTATAATTATTTTTTCCAAGAAAGTTTTTTCTGATACTCCGGTTTTGATCCAAAAGTTGTCTTCTTTACCAGAATACGTATATATTATTGTTTTTGTAATAGTTTTGATTTTGTCTATGGGTATAAAAGTTTGGTATATGAGGTTTAAAGGTAAGAAGGCTAATGTTCAGGGTGGGGTTATAAGTGTTCATTCGGCATTGGCATTTTCTACTTTTACGTTTATTGTTATTCATAATTGGCAGGATTATGTTTCTTGGTTTATGGCGTTTGTTCTTGCTGTTCTTGTTGCTCAGAGTAGATTAGAAGCTAGGATTCATTCCTTATCTGAGATAGTAAATGGTGCTATTTTTGGTGTTGTTGTAACTTATTTGCTTATTCAGTTTATTAATTTCTTGGGGGGTGTGTAGTTGGAGGATTTTTTAAAAAATTTGTTTTTTACTTTTTTGTTAATATTTGCTAATGGTTTTTTTGTATTGGCTGAGTTTGCTTTGGTTTCTTCAAATCCTGTGAAGTTGAAGAAGCTCAGATTTTTGCTTCCCTATAAGCAGTATCAGTCTATGGATCATTATTTGGCTACTTGTCAAGTGGGGATAACTTTGGCTAGTTTGGTTTTGGGTTGGTTGGCGGAGCCAACTTTCGCAACAATTTTTGAAAAGATTTTTATTGGGATTCTTAAGTTAGAAAGTTTGGTGTTTATTTCTTCACATTTTTTTGCTATAGTTTTGGCTTTTACTATTGTAACCTTTTTGCATCTGATATTGGGAGAACAGGTCCCAAAGTTAATAGGTGTTTATAGTCCGGAAAGAGTTATTATATTTTCTTCCCTTATTTTGGAGTTTTTCAGTTTTGTATTTTATCCTATGACTTTTGTTGTCCGTTCTGTTCAAAATAAGATAGCTTTATTTTTCGGAGTTAATCCCTATGAACATAAAGAGATAAAGTTTTCTATTGATGAAGTAAGGGATATCCTGAAAAATGTCAGGGAGTCGGGACAAATGAGCGAAATTCTGTATAATACCGTTAATTCTGTTTTAGAATTAAATAAATATAGAGTTAAGGATGTGATGGTTCATAGGACAGATGTGGTTTATTTGAATTACAATGACAGAGTGGAAAGTGTTATAGATATTGTTGTTAATACTCTTCACAGCAGATATCCTGTTTATAGGGATAACATTGATAATATTGTTGGTATTTTACATATTAAGGATATATTTTTGGCTATAAGGAAAAAGATTTTTCTCGTTGGGGAGATTGTTAATTTTTTAAATAGGAAGGTTTTATATGTTCCTGAGAATTCGGATCTTTTCACTGTTATGAATCAAATGAAGAATGAGCAAGCTTTGATGGCCATAGTTGTTGACGAGTACGGAGGTAATAAAGGAATAATCACTTTTGATGATGTTCTTGGTAAGATTTTGGGTACTATTCTTGATGAGTTTGATCTAAATAAAGTTAAAATTCTCAGAACCAAAGATGGATACGTTATATCAACTGATGTGCATATCTATGAATTACCTGATGAAATAAGAAATATTTTTGATAACCCTAAAGCCATGTTATCTTCTATTTTGTATGATATTATGCAAGGGAAAAAGCCGAAAAAGGATGAAATTATAAAATATAAGGGGTATAAAATAAAGCTACTTGAAGTAAAAGGAAACGCAGTAAAATATATTAAAATATACTTATAATGGGTGAACTTGACAACCAGGGTCTATATTATTTCTTAATTACTGTTATTGGTCTTTTGTCTGTTATCTCCAGGATTATATACTATTATCTTGTTTTTTGTTCTCCATATGTTTTGAGGAGTTATTCTCATTTGGTTGAGAGTGAGTCAATTATAGACGATTTTTTGGCTAATAGAATAAATTATACATCTTCTGTTTTGATTTTGTTTTATGTTCTTACATTTTTTTATTTTTTTGCTTCAATTTACTTTTTCCATGAAGTTTTTTGGGGTATTTTATTGCTTTTTTCTGCTTTTTTTGTTTTATTTTTATTGATTGATTCATTTGTGAAAGATGTAATTTTTATTGGAATAAATAGGTATTTGAAGTATTTTGATTCTGTTATGATGATTGTTAAGTTTTTAAAATTTTTGTTTCCTTTGGCTTCGGTTTTTAATTATTTGGGTGGTTTTTTGTTGCGTTTTTGGGAGCAAGATATAGATGTTAACAAGAAATATTTTTCTGAGGCTATTGTATATTTGGATGATTTTAATTGGGATGACTACAGAGTTGAGATAGTTGAAAAGTTTTTGGCTATGAATGATACGCTTGTAAGGGAAATTATGGTTCCCAGGGTGGACATTGTTGCTCTCGAAGCTAATAAAACTATATCTGAAATTGCTGTGCTTATTATGAAATATGGTTACTCTAAGTATCCAGTTTTTGAGGATAGTATAGATAACATAATAGGTGTTGTATTTCTCAAAGATATGTTGAGATATATTCTTACTAACCAGGGATTTATTAGGCTTAAAGATATAGCACGTATTCCTTTAATAGTCCCCGAGTCAAAGAATATATACGAATTACTTAACATTATGAAACAGAATAGATCTTCCATTGCTGTTGTTGTTGATGAATATGGGGGTACCAGCGGAATAGTAACAGTTTCTGATTTGCTTCAAGAATTGCTGGGGAAAATACAGGATGAACATGATAAAGAACCTGAGGAGGAAAATATTCAAAAATTATCCAGCTCTGAGTATGTTGTTAACCCCAAAATAGATATTTACACTTTAGAAGAATATCTTGGATTTGATTTTCCTGACAAAGAAGATAGGGAGTATACAACTCTTTCTGGTTTAATCTATACCAAGCTTGGTAGGATACCACAAGAAGGAGAAACTATAAACATAGATAATATAATCTTAAAAATACTGGAAATTAAAAAGAATAGAATAAATAAAGTTTTGATAAAATTGGATTAAAGATGCAAAGTAATATTGATGAAATACTACTACTTGTTCAGGTTTTACCTCCTTTCATATCTTCAAAGGTTGAGAGACATCCAAGAATTGGCGAAATAATAGAAATAGTAATGGATGTTGGAAGAACTCCTGAGATTAGGTTTCCCGACGACTTTGAAATAATCTCTTCCAGGGAAATAATGTATGATGATATAGAGTATGTTGTAAAGAGGATAGGGGAGTTTGGTAGGGATAATAGAGCGGGAATACCCAGAACTCTACATAGAATATCTGCAATAAGAAATAGGAATGGGGTTATAGTTGGATTAACTTGTAGAGTGGGCAGAACTGTTTATGGAGCTGCTGATATTTTACTTGACTATATTAAAACAGGCAAGAGTTTGTTAATCCTTGGAAGGCCGGGTGTCGGTAAGACTACTATATTAAGAGAAACAGCAAGAATAATTAATGATAACTTAAAGAAGAGAGTTGTTATCGTTGACACTTCTAATGAAATAGGTGGGGATGGAGATATACCTCATCCAGCTATTGGTAGAGCTAGGAGAATGCAAGTTCCTTCACCTGATCTTCAACATAAAGTTATGATAGAAGCTGTTGAAAATCACATGCCAGAAGTTATAATAATAGATGAGATGGGAACTCAGGAAGAAGCTTATGCTGCGAGAACGATAGCTGAAAGAGGGGTTCAATTAATTGCCACAGCTCATGGAAACAACCTTGAAAATATTGTTCTAAATCCAACTCTATCCGATATTGTTGGTGGTATTCAGGCTGTTATATTGAGTGATGAAGAAGCTAAAAGGAGAGGAACTCAGAAAACTGTTCTTGAAAGGAAAAACCCTCCAACTTTTGATATACTTGTTGAAATAGTCGATAGAAACACTTTTGCAATATATTCTAATGTTGCTTTAGCTGTTGACTTTATGTTAAAAGGAGTTACCTTTAAACCCGAAATAAGAGTTAGAGAAGCTAACGAATATAAAACTTCTCAAAAGGAATATTTCCAAGGTATAACAAAAGAGGAACCACCTTCAAAGTCTAGGAAGGATTTTACTAAATCTGTTCAAAACCATGAAGAAAAAAGGTATAAAATATATCCTTTTGCTATAAGTGTTGAAAGGCTTCAAAAAGCTATAACTGAGCTTGAGGTTCCATTGGATGTTGTCTATGATATTAATCAAGCTGATTTTGTAATAACTCTGAAATCCAAAAAACAGGAAATAGAAAAGAAAATTCAAAAAAATCCAACTCTTTATCCTTTACATAAGAATATAATGCTTGTAAGGAGCAATACTTTTACACAAATATCTAAGATACTTGAGAAATATTTTGAGTCTTCTGAATATGATATAAACTATCTAAATGAAGAAATAGAAGAGAAAATAAAAATTATGTATGAGAAAAATTTGGATAGAATGGAGTTGGATCCTCAGCCAGAAGAAATAAGAAGAATTCAGCATGAACTGATAGAAAAGTATGGATTATATTCAAAGACTGAAGGTGAGGAGCCTGACAAAAAAGTAATAATCTATAAAAAAAGAAATAGTGTCAAATAATTATAATGAAATTCTGCTTGATCTTTTTCTCGTATTCCATTTTATATAACAAGTTTTGTATGTGTGAGTTCAGCTCTTGCAATATATTTTCTGAGCTTTGCATTTGAGGATTTATTTCTTCTGATACTATTGAGATGGTTATTATGAATTGATATTCTTTTTTGAAATAGTCAAGTATTGATTTTTGAATTCTTTCTAATATTTTTAGGAGTTTGTTTTTATCAACTTCTATTAATGACAGTAAAAAAATGTTGGGATTGTATCGACTGATTACGTCAATATTATTTCTGATTTTGCCTTTAATTATTTCTGCTATTTTTTTACTTACCTTTATTGCTTCTTCATATGAAAAGTTTTTCACTATGTTATCAAATTTATCTATTTCAATTAGTGATATTGATAGATTTTTTTTCTTACGGTATAGTAATGAGTATATTGTTTCATATTTTATAAAGAATCCTTTGAAGTTCAGTAATTCTGTTTCATTATCTATGAATGAATTACTAATTGGTTCTAGTATGACTGCATATTGATCATTATTCAGGTTTAGAATTGATGTTTTATATATTTCGTTATTAATTATTGTTTGTTGATTTTTTAGGTGTTCAAAATCTATTTTTATTTTTTGGATTATTTCTTGTGCTTTTTGATTTGTCCATTCATATTCTCTTGTTTTCTTATTTATAATTACTATGGGAGTATTTATTGAATTGAGTATATTTTCAAATATTTTTTCCATTTTTATATTGAGTTGTATCCTTTTGTTGCTGATTCTATTCTTTCTTGTGTTGATGGATGAGACCTTAAATAAGGGTGTGTATAATCTGAAGAACTGTTGTATTTTATTAGCATGTTTAGGAACGGTTGGAGAGGCAGGTTGTACATTTTTAGTGCTCTTCCCGCATAATAATCTGCTTCCAACTCTTTCTGTTGGTTAAAAATATTGGTTTCATATATATTGTTTCCTGACATCCATTGTTGTAGGAATACTTGTGGTATGTGTCCAAGTGTTTCGTGTGCCCACTCATGTGCTAATACTCCGAATATTGCCTCATAGCTTTCGTTTTGTATGAAATAGGGATCTATAAATACCAATCCTTGTCCTGTTGCCATTGCTCCTAACGGTGTTGGATATATCTGGACCATTATATTTGAGCCATATATGTAGTTTAGCTTGTTTGCTATATCTTGTAGTTCCTCGTTTGTGATCTGAGAAAATGAAATATTTATTAGCAGGATTATAATTAATATTACAATCTTTTTCATTTTATCTTGCCTCTAATTTAATATCCTTGGTTAACTTCTTGTTTAGCCTCAATATGTGCAGCCTTATTATTTGTCCAGGGGTGTATTTTTCTATTGTTTTGTTATAATCAACTGTATTATTAATGATGTCATTGTTTATTGCTGTTATGATATCTCCTTTTTTTATTTCCATTCTGTAAGCTGGACTGTCTACTTCTACTTCTTCAACTATAACTCCTTTGGTGTTGGCTAATCCTAGGAATCGTATTATTTCAGGTGTTAAGTCTGTTACTTGGATTCCTATGTATGGTCTTATTACTTTTCCGTATTTTTCTAGATCTGATATGACTTTTTTTACTTTATTTGAGGGTATGGCGAATCCCAGTCCTTGAGCTGTTATAACTACTGCTGTGTTTACTCCCACAACTTTGGAATTTAGGTCTATTAGTGGCCCCCCTGAGTTGCCTGGATTAATTGGTGCATCTGTTTGTATAAGATCTTCTAAATACAGACCTTGGACTTCTAAACTTCTATTTTTTGCAGATATTACTCCTACTGTTGCGCTGTAGTCGAATCCATAGGGGTTGCCGACTGCTATAACCCATTCTCCTATTTTTACTTCGTCTGAATTTTCGAATTCGAGTGGTTTGAAATTGTCTTGGGTATCAATTTTAAGTAATGCTAAGTCTGTGTATTTGTCTGCTCCTACTACGGTTGCTAAGTACTTCTTTGAGTTTCCTGGAAATGTTATGTATATTTCTTGGGCTTTTTCTATTACGTGGTTATTTGTTATCAGGAATTTTTTATTATTGTCGATTATGAATCCTGATCCGAGTCCCTGGTTTTTAAACATTTTTTCCCAATCTTTGCCGAAAAAATATTTGAATACGTCGTCCCATTCTTTAGACCATGGGGTTCCACTGGCTACTATATCTATTCTTGCTACGCTTTCTCTTACTTTTTCTATCACGTTGACGAATGTTTTTTCATCAGCTTCTTTTATAACAACATTCTGTTGATATACGACTTTTTGGACTTGTTGATTTTGACTTGTTTTACTTGAACCATTTTTTGATAAAAGGTTGTAAGTAGTAATGGAACCTATTATACCTCCTATTACTGAACCAATTATAATAGAGATAATCATTACCAAGATGAGATTTTTATTCATTAGTTTTCTCCTATGTCTATGTTTTTATTCTCCTTTCTTTTCGTTTTTCCCTTTTATGTTTATTTGAAGGATTAATTATAGGGGCCATAAAAATATTCATTAAGAAATGGGTAAAGGAAAAATTAATGAAATATTATTTGTTTTTATTCTTATTTTATCATGTTTGTTTATTGTTCTTAATTTCATTGATAATTCTGTTTTGATTGAGAGTGATAAAAATTTGTTTTATTTTAAAAATTTTTTTGTGGGGTTATTGGGGTGGAATTTTATTCTATTACCTGTTTTTATGGTTTTTGTTGGTTTGTATTTGATAAAGCCTCATGAAAAAAATTTTTGGATCCATCTGATTTGTAGCTTCTCAGTTTTTATTGGTATTGTTTTGCTTTTCCCAGATCCTCTCAGCAAGTCCGTTTTGCTTTCTGAAATTTTTAAAGATTACTTTGGAGAGATATTTAGCTTTTTTATATCTCTCTTTTTAATAGTCATACCTCTGGTTTACATTTTTGATATATCTGTTCAGGATACGTTAGAAAATACCATACCGTCTTTTATTTCTAATGCTTTTAAAAATTTGCTTTATTTATTCACTGTTCTTTCAAAGTTTGTTTTCACTTTTCTTGATAGGTTGGGTGGTATTATTATTTATACGTTTCATAGTAATAAAGAAAGAAAGAAAACTGTTAAAGTAGATTTGGATACTAATAATGGTAATGTTGAAGGGGATGAACCAAAAGTAAAATCAGTTAAAAAAAATAATAAAGAAGATAATATTCAGCCCAAAAAGAGGAAGTTTTCTTTGGAAATAGAGATATCTGATTCTGAGCTTGAAAAGAACAGTTTGTGTAAGGTGGATGGTTATTATATACCATCTCCTTTTTTTCTACAGTCTTTTGTTTCTAATGTTTATCCTCGTCCAAAAGGTAATACTACTAAGGATTACAGCGAGATACTTGAGGAAAGTCTAAAGAATTTTGGAATTCAGAGTAAAGTTATAGATGTTCAATCGGGGCCATCAATAACGCGGTATGAGCTTCAGATAGAGAAAGGCGTTAAGGTTTCACAGATATTGAGATTGAAGAATGATATAGCTTTGGCTCTAGCTGCTATAGCTGTCAGAATAGAGGCTCCTATTCCTGGCAAATCTGCAATTGGAATTGAAGTACCAAATGATAAGCCTATTCCTGTTTATATTTCTGATATACTTACCAGTGAGGAATTCATTAAAAGTCATTTTGAAATACCACTGGCTTTGGGAAAGGATATATCTGGAAACATTGTTATCTCTGATTTAACTAAGACACCCCATCTTTTGATAGCCGGTGCTACGGGTTCTGGAAAAACGGTTTGTATAAATTCTATAGTTTGTAGTATGCTCTTTAAGTTTCCTCCGACCAAACTGCAGCTTTTGCTTATTGATCCCAAAATGGTTGAATTGATACTCTATGAAGGAATACCACATATTATTGATATTATAACGGATGTAAAGAAAGCTCCAAATGCTTTGCTTCAGATGGTTAAACTTATGGAAGACAGATATAAATTATTTAGTACTCGTAAGGTAAGAAACATACAGGAATATAACTCTTTGGAGGATGTTGAAAAGTTGCCTTATATAGTTATCATAGTTGATGAGTTAGCCGATTTAATGATGACGTCATCGAATGCTGTGGAGAGTCATATAGCTCGTTTAACACAGTTGGCGAGAGCTGCAGGAATACATCTCATTATTGCCACTCAGCGTCCATCTGCTAACGTTATTACTGGTGTAATAAAAGCTAATATACCATCAAGGATTGCTTTTGCTGTTGCTAGTCAAGTTGACTCAAGGGTTATACTGGATATTTCAGGAGCAGAAAATTTAATAGGTAGGGGAGACATGTTATATATGCCGATAGGTTCTACAAGACCTATAAGAGCTCAAGGATGCTTTATAGGATTAAAAGAAATAGAGCTGATTGTTAAATATTGGCAGCTACAACCGAAACCTGAAAATCTGACCCACATTGATTTAGAAACACCAACCTTTATGAATTTTGATGATACTGATGAGGATCCTGAGATACTTAGGCAAGCTGCAAAAATAATTCTTGAGGATAAAAAAGCTTCTACGACTATGTTACAAAGAAAGCTCAGGATAGGTTTTGCTAAAGCAGGCAGAATAATGGATATATTAGAAAAAATGAATATTGTTGGACCTCAAGAAGGTAGTAAACCCAGAAAAATACTTATCCAAACACCTGAAGATATAGATAAGATTTTTAAGAAGTAGTCTAAAGGAAGGATATATAATTTAAATAATTTTATTAAGGGAGGTTGATGAGGTATGTATAAAAAATTGTTGGTTGCTCATGACGGATCTGAAAATTCTCAACGTGCTTTTAATGAAGCTTTAAGATTAATAAGTCAGTTTTCTAACAGGGATGAGGTTGAGCTTTTTGTTGTTAGTGTTATTCAAATAGTTGATTTACCTGAGATTGCTGAAAATCAAGCTATTATTGATTATTTCAGGAAATATTATAAAGAAATACATTCCAATTTAGCAGATGTTGCTCAGAAGGAAAATATAAAGCTTACTCCATACATACTTGTTGGTAATCCATCTGTAGAGATATTGAATTTTGCAAAAGATAATTCTGTTGATCTTATAGTTGTGGGAAAAACGGGTAAATCAAAGATAGAGCAGTGGTTACTTGGCAGTGTTTCTAAGAAGATTCTTGACCATGCTCCGTGTGCAGTTCTATTGATCAAGTGAGGTGGGACCTTTATGTACAACAGATTACTTGTTGCTTATGATGGTTCTGAAAATTCATTAATGGCTTTTCATGAAGCTATAAATATTGCTAAAACACAAGGTAAATCTAAAAAACCAGAAATTTTTGTTGTTAGTGTGATCCTAGAATTTGATATTCCACATGCACAGGAAAGCGAATCGTTGGTAGTATATTTTGGTAAGTATTATAGAGAAAAACATAATTATCTTTTGGAATTTTCAAAAAATGAAGGTCTGGAGATAAAAACCCATATACTTGTTGGTGACCCAAGCAAAAAAATAATTGATTTTGCAAAGGAAAATGATGTTGAGTTGATAGTTATTACCAAAACTTCTAAAACAAAAGTCCAACAGTGGTTAATGGGAAGTGTAACGAAGAGAATACTTGAATATTCAAATTGTTCTGTTTTACTGGTTGATAAGCAAAGTGCAGAAAAGAAGAAGGTAAAGAAACATAAAAATAGAGAAACTAAAGATATTGAATCAAAAGAGAACGTTTTAAAAAATAAATAATAATCATATTTTGAAGAAAGTTGTAATTGATATTCTAAAAAGGGAAATAGAGAATAATTTTAAAAACGATTCCGTATTTGGGGGTATATCTTTTTTTATAAAAAAGATTATAAAAAATAATAATGACTTTGATGATGTTTTGCTGAGTCTTATTGATTATGATAATCTTAATATTGAAAATAGAAGTAAGGTCATTTATTCTGTTTTATCTTCTTTGGATAAACTCCCTGATTTAGGTGATCTACATTTTCAGAAAGATACTGTTGTTAATAATACTTTTGGGATTCATGATAATGATCTGGAAAAGTTGGTGAATGATTTATCTTTTAATAATTTGCGATTAAGTTCTGATCTATTGGGAAGTCCATTAGAAAAATTTATGACGGATTTGGGAATAAATAAGAAAATTCTCACTCAATTAAGGAAATGTGGTATAAAAACTCTTGAGGATTTGGTTTGGTTTTTCCCTAAAAGTTATAGCGATAGAACTAAGTCTGTTTCTATCTTACAGGCTATTCAAAAAGAGAAGTCTTATATTATTGTTGATGTTATTTCTTCTTATCAGATAATAAATCCACCTGGGAAAAAATTTAAACTAATAAAATATGGTGTGAAAGATGAGTTTGGTTATCCTGCTGAGTTGGTATTTTTCAATCAGGATTTCGTGATTCACTACATAAAAGTGGGGAATAGACTTAAAGTATTTGGAAGGGTTATAAAGAATAAGGTTTATCAGGTTTTACCTGAGGAGTGGGAATTCAGCAACAGGAAAACTCTTGATTTTGATAGGATTGTTCCTCATTATTCTACTTCTATAAATCAAAAGAAAATTAGAGAGATAATTTATAAAGCTTTGAAGTTGGTATATAAGGAAATAAGTGATCCTCTATTTCCTTTTTTGCAGAGATTTTCTAATGGTTTTAATTTTAGGTTTGGAGAGCTTTCAAAATCGGTTGTTAATATTCATTTTCCTTCCAGTTTTGAAGAACTTGATTTTTGTAGAAATAGGGTTGCCTTGGAGGAAATAGTTTATACCCAAATATTAATGAGTAGTGTTTCTAAAAAAGTTGCTACTTCATATAGAATTGATAAGGTTTTGGGTTTGAAACATTTTTCTGAATTATCTTTACCTTTTGAGCTTACCAATTCTCAACGTAAAGTGATTGATGAGGTGTTGAATGATTTATCAAGTGGTAGTGCTTGTAGGAGGTTGGTTCAAGGAGATGTTGGTGCGGGTAAAACAATAGTTGCTATTATTGCCTGTTATGTTGTAAGTAAACAGGGTTACCAGAGTTGTGTGATGGCTCCGACTGAAATATTGGCAACTCAACATTATAATAGTTTCAAAAGGATGTTGCCAGGTCTGAAAATAGAACTTCTGACCTCAAAAATAAAGGGTAAAAAAAGAAAAGAAATAATACAGAGACTTAAAAACGGTGATATAGATATACTTGTTGGAACACATGCTTTGATAGGTGAAAATATCGAGTTTAGTGATTTGGCTCTTATCGTTGTTGATGAGCAACATAAGTTTGGAGTTAATCAGAGGTTTAGACTTTATTCTAAATCTGAGTGTCCTCATTTGATTGTTATGAGTGCCACTCCTATACCAAGAACTCTTGCTTTGACTGTCTATAGTGATCTCGATATATCTGTAATAGATGAGTTGCCACCTGGTAGAAAAAAAGCTGTAACTGAGATATTTAATTATAAAGATCTAAAAAAGGTGTATGGTTTTATAGAGGATCAGTTGAAAGAGGGTAGACAGGCTTATATAATTTGCCCATCCATATTTGAGAATCCCAAGATTGAACTAAAGAACGTTGAAAGAGTATATGAAGAAGCAAGTAACTATTTTAGGGGTTATAGAGTTGCCTGTTTACATGGAAAGATAAATAATAAAGAGAAGGACCGGATTATGGAGGATTTCAGGCAAGGTGTTTTCTCTATTCTTGTTTCTACCACTGTGGTTGAGGTTGGGATTGATGTTCCAAACGCTAATGTGGTTGTAATAATGGATTCTGAGAGGTTTGGGTTATCACAATTACATCAGCTAAGGGGTAGAGTAAAAAGAAGTTCTCATCAACCCTACTGTTTTCTTGTTACTTCTAAAAGTCTTTCTTATGCTGAGTTCAATAAGTCTGTCAGAAGGCTGAGTATATTGAAGTATTATGATGATGGGTTTAAAGTGGCTGAAAAAGATTTGGAATTGAGAGGACCTGGTGAGGTTATAGGATACAAACAACATGGGTTTACAGAGTTTAAAATTCTTAATCCCATCAAAGACGTTGAATTAATAAGGTTTTCTAATTTTTTGGCAAAATCTATTGCTAAATTTACTGATAGATTGGAATTTGTTAAATTAAAGATTGGAGAATTATCTTCAAAAATTCAGAACATATCTGATACGATATAGGAGGTGTTTTTATGATAACCAAAGACAAAGTTTTGATGGCTCTTAGGGGAGTCAAGGAACCTAAGTTTCAAAAAGATTTTACACAGATGAATTTGGTCGAAGTCACAGTGGATGACAGTAACGTGAGAATTAAATTGTATTTGAGAGAGGATGTGTTTGGTGAGCGTGGTGAAATAGAAAATAAGATTAAAAATAAGCTCCAATTGGCTTTTGGTGATCAACTCAACAGTATTCAGGTTGAATTTGTTAAAGTTAATGATTATTCAGAAATAAGAAGAAAAATAAAATTAGATGTATTGAATGAGAATAAAGTTAATTTAGGTAAAGTTGTAGCTGTTACGAGTGGTAAGGGAGGGGTTGGTAAGTCTACCGTTTCTATTAATTTGGCATTATCGCTTAGAGAGTTGGGTTTCAGGGTTGGGCTTCTTGATGCTGATGTTTATGGGCCTTCAGTTCCAACTGCTTTTGATTTGGAGGGACATATTCTTGAGATTAGGAATGAAAAGATTGTGCCAATAGAAAAGATGGGGTTGAGGATGGTTTCGATTGGGTTTATGATTCCAGAAGTTGATACTCCTCTAATTTGGAGGGGTCCAATGCTTCACAAGGCTATAAATGAGATGGTTAACCAGGTTAATTGGGGTGATTTGGATTATTTAATTGTTGATTTGCCACCGGGAACAGGTGACGCTATATTGAGTTTGAATAATTCTGTCAAGGTTGACGGAGCTGTTGTTGTTAGTACTTCTCAAAAGATTGCTGCTGCTGACGTTATGAAAAATATTAATATGTTGAGAACTTTGTCTATTCCTATTATTGGAATAATACAAAATATGTCATATGTTGAATGTTTGAGTGGTCAAAGGATATATTTGTGGGGTAAGAATGGTGTGGTGGAGTTGGCAAATAGATATAACATAGAGTTTTTGGGAGAGGTACCATTTATACCAAGTATAGTAGATAGTATGGAGCACGGTAATTTTCTTATGTTATCTAAAGAAGCAAAATCTGCTTTTGAGGAAATATCAAAGAAGATTATAAATAGATTGAATCAATCAATTATGGGGGTGTGATTTTATGTTAAAAACTGTTGTTATTTTTATCTTAATGTTATATTGTTTTGCTTTTGGGATTGAATATCAAATTACTGGTCCTAAAAATGTTTCCTCATTTGAAAATGTTAAGTATAGAGTAATAATCTTTAATAATAAAAAAAATGAGTTAGTGCCTGTAAAGGTTTTATATAAAGGAAGTGTTTTACAGGAAAAAAAGGTGAAAGATAATGCTGTTTTTAATCTCAATCTGTCTTCATTGAACTTGAAAGAGAATAGCCAAGTAGATATTGATTTTGTCATCAATAACGAGGTAAATACTGTTAGTTTACAATATGTTCCTGATTTTAAAGCTATTATTTTTACGGATAAGCCTTTATATCAGCCTGGTCAAACTGTCTACATAAAGGGGATAGTCTTTAAAAATGGTAAACCTATTAATTCAAAGATAGAAATTGTTATTAATGATCCCAAATCTAACAAAATATTCTATAAGAGTTTTTTACCTAAAAATGGTTTATTTTTTGAAAAGTTTGTGATTTCCGATTTAGTTGTAAATGGAATATATACTGTTATTCTTCAGAAGGATGGTAAAAATTTGGCTGTCAACAGCTTTGAAGTTAAGAAATATAATCTACCTAAGTTTAAGATAGATTTGTCTTATGTTGATAATCCTGATATATTTGAAGTTGGTAAGAAATACAGGGTTAAGGTTGATTGCTCTTACTTCTTTGGTAAGAAAGTTGCTAATTCTTCTATAGCTGTTAATATTTTTTCTTTTGATGTGGGATTTGATAAAATTTATTCTGTTGAAGGTAAGACTGATGTTAATGGTGTGTTTTATTTTGATTTAAAGGTTCCGTCTTATTTGGTTGGTGTTGACAGGAATAAAGCAATTTTAAGGATTGATGTTGAAGTTGAAGATTCTGCAGGTCAGGTTGAACTGAAAAGTCAAACGATAGAAGTTTTCTCTACTCCAATTGTCACACACCTTATACCATCTAATAATCCAGTAAAGGATATGGAAAATAGGTTTTATCTGATTGTTTCATATGCTAACTCTAAGGAAGGGAATTTCAAAGTTAATTTTTTAAAGCCCTTTAAGAAACAGTTCAGTACTAATGGATTTATTGAATTCACTTATAAACCAAATTCAGAGTACGAAGAATTTGTTTTTGAGGTTTTTGATGATAAAGGTAATAAACATAAATTTACTCAGAGTCTCTACAGTGCTATAGATAAATCTGTTTTAATTTTTAGAGATAGGTCTATCTACCAAGTTGGTGAAAATATAAGATTCAAATTGTATTCCAACTTATCCACTCATGTTTATCTTGATTTCTTTGTAAAGTCTGATAATTCTTATAGAAGTGTTTATACTGATAGTGTATATCTTGAATCTTTTAAGCTTAGGGAGTATCAAACCAGTATTAATCCTTACTTTAAAGGGGAATTGGTTGTTAGAGCTTATTTTATAAAGCCTGATGGAACGATAGGTGAAAACTTTAAGTCCTTTATTGTACAGGATCCGCAGGAATTGAAGATTGATGTTAAAAAGAATAAGGATATTTATAAAGTTAGGGACAACTTGGTATTGGATATTTATACTAGTGAGAAATCAGATATTTTTGTTGATATTGTTGATGAGGCTCTTCTCTATTTGGCTAAATCTGATCCTGAGCTTTTAAAATTATATTTACAGTTGGAAAAAGAACTCCTTGAGCCTAAGTATGAAATTCATTCTATTAAAGAAGTAGTAATATATAAAAAAGAAGGTATTCTGAATGCCATTCTTGACAAAAAAAATTTGAAGGAAGATTTGTCTTATGTTCATCGTTATAATTTTCCTGAACAGGATTATCAAGGTGATCTTAATGTATATTTTATAAACTTTAATAGTGTCAAGAAAAAGATTGAGATGACTATCAAAAAAATGGAAGTATTATATACCAAATGTTATAATTACTATTATACAAATAAAAAGTTTCCTGAGGATTTTAAAGAGCTTGGTTTGAAGAAAAAGGATTATGTGGATGAATGGGGAACAGCCTTAAGGTTGCTTAAAAAGAATAATTATTTAGAAATCATTTCTGCAGGGCTTGATCGAAAATTTGGTACCGAGGATGATATAAAGTATCCTGATTATTATAAGATGAGAGATACTTTTGTCGAAACCAGAGAGTTTGGAATTAATGTTCTTAAGAAAGGCGATATTGCTTCTGTTCCTAAAGCCAATGTTGAATCTGACAAATCTGGTTTTGTGGTTAGAGAGTATTTTCCTGAGACTTTTTACTCATCTTTGATTTCTGTTGATAAGTCTCAAAAATTATCTTTAACTTTGCCGGATAGTATAACTACTTGGAAGGCCCAATTTTTTGGGGTATCTAAATCTGGGAGGATAGGTTCTAAAACTATTGATATTACAGTTTTTCAGGAGTTTTTTATTGATATAGATAATCCTCTATTTTTAACCAATGGTGATGAAGTTTCTATTCCCATTGTTGTTTATAATTATACGTCTAAAAAGATGGATGTTAATGTGGAAATACAAGAAGATGAATGGTTTGAATTGCTTGATAAAAGTAATAAGAAAATCTCTGTTGAACCTCAATCAAATACGAGTGTTTACTTTAAGATAAGGGCGAAAAAAATAGGGATGAATAATTTTACTGTTTTTGCTTATAATGGTAAATTTAAAGATGCTATAAAAAAGCAGATAGAAGTTATACCCAATGGGTTTGCTGTTTTTAATAATAAGACTTTTTACGTTAATAATGTATATAATAATACTTTTGTTATACCGCATGAATCTGTTGAAGGTTCTTCTAAGGTTTACCTTTATGTTTATCCCAATTTTTCTTCTCAGCTTTTGAGTGGACTTGATAAATTACTTGGTATGCCATATGGTTGTTTTGAGCAAACTTCTGCTGTAAATTATCCAAATATTTTGATACTGAAATATATGAGAAATAGGGGAGTATCTAATCCTGGTATTGAAATGAAATCAGAATATTATTTGAATATTGGTTATCAGAGGCTTATAACCTTTGAGGTTGAGGGAGGGGGATTTTCCTGGTTTGGTGATAAGCCGGCAAATAAGGTTCTCTCCGCTTTTGGATTAATGGAATTCAAAGATATGAAAAGTGTTTTCTTTGTTGATGATAATATTATAGAAAGAACGAAGAAATTTTTGATAGTTCAGCAGAATTCTGATGGTTCTTGGGATCCAGATAAAGAATATCTACATGTAGAATCATGGGGTGGTATACAAAAACAGAAAATTAATGTTACTTCCTATATTCTTATGGCTTTGCTTGATAATGATGATAAAGTTTATCAGCAATATAATGGAGAACTTAAAAAATCAGTTAATTTTGTCTATAATTATCTTAAGAATGATATAAAGAATATTGATAATTATACTTTAGGGTTGATGTTGAACATTTTTGCAGATCTTCAGAATAAGGAAAAAGTCGCCAGTATTGCAGTAGATTTGATAATCAATGAGTTGGAAATCAGAGCTATTAAAAGTGATGACACCATACATTGGAAGGGAATGCCAAAAACTCTGTTTTATGGGGAGGGTATTTCTTCTGATATAGAAACTACCTCAGTAATAGGGTTAGGACTTATAAAATTGGGAAGATTTGATATGGTAATTAAAGTTATTAAGTATCTTATTAATTCTAAAGATGAGAGAGGTATGTGGTATTCCACGCAGCCTACTATTTTAGCTCTGAAAGCTATCAATTATTTTGATTTATCTTCTTCTTTAGTTGGTAAACCCAATCAGGTGAAGATATTTGTTAATGATAAAAGTATTGATCTGAATTTTTCAAAGGATGAAATGGCTTATAAAATAATTGATATAACATCGTTTGTTGTTAAAGGTGAAAATAGATTGAAGATGGAGTCCCAGAATCCTATACTTTTAGACTTGAACTATAATTTTTATATGCCTTTTAATATGTATAAACCTATCAAGAGTTTGATTGATATTGATATTAGTTATGATAAGACGGAGTTGCAGTCAACAGATAAGGTTAAGGTTTCTGTTAAATTGAATAATGTAAGTGGTAAGGTTTTAGAAATGGTTGTTGTTGATTTGGGTATTCCACCAGGATTCACAGTTGATATATCTATGCTTCATTCTAATCCTAAGGTCAAGAATGTTGAAACAACAAATAGGCAAATAATAATTTATTTTGATAAAATTGATTCTAATGAGAGTGTGTTTCTACAGTATCAATTGATTTCAAGATATCCTCTTAGGGTTAAAGTTCCTTTTTCCAAAGTTTATGAGTATTATACTCCATCTAACGTTATTATGAAAGAGGGGAATGTTATTAGTGTTAAGTAATGAAATTTTTCTATATAGAAATTGAGGATTTTTGAGCTGTTTTGTTGAATTATAATAAGTGGTGATATTATGAAAAAAAATAGGGCTTTTTCTTTACTAGAAGTAATGGTTGTTATAGCTATCATTGCTATTATTACGGGTGTAGCAATTGTTAATATGAGAAACAAAGAAAGGGTTATATTGAGGACTGGTGCTGAAGGAGTTTTCAAGTTTTTAAAAGCTGTTCAATCTAATGCCATGAAAGTTTCTCTTGTCATATTGAACACTCCCAATCCCGCTCCTCCTAACTCCCCACCTTTGTCGCAGGGTATCTTCAATAACCCACAGCCTGCAAATGGACTCTTTGAGATTAGGACTTTTAGGTTATCTCTTTTTGATTTTAATGATCAAAATAATCCTAATAATCCTACTTTTCAAATAGTTAATAACATGAACTTGGTTGAGGGGGTGGACAGGAAAACAGTAATTACTTTTGTTAGCAGTAATGTTAATGGAAATTTGAGTATTTTTCCTAATGGTCAAGTTCCTAATTTTCCAATTTCTATGATTGCAGGTATACTTTTGAATAATAACAGGGTATTCATAGGTTTTAGAACTGATGGTAGGGTTGTTCTGCCTGGTGGTGCTAATATGACCATACGTATTAGTAGGCAAGGATTAAGAAGAAGACATGTAATAGTCTTACCAAATGAAAGTATAAGGTTTGAGCTTTATTCGGAGCAGAATTAGTATGCCTATAGTTGTATCTATTGTTGGTAGGCCTAATGTTGGTAAGTCCACCCTTTTTAATGCTCTCGTAAATAAAGGTATATCCGTTGTTTCTGATGTTGAGGGTACTACAAGGGACATATTAATTAAGCCAGTCCAATATAATCAAGACGAATTCATTTTTATAGACACTGGTGGAATAATAAACTCTCAGGATGAAATAAATTCAAAAGTTAAACAGAATGTCGAAGAAGTAATAAAGAATAGTGACGTTATATTGTTGATTGTTGATAATATTGAAGGTTTAAATTATCTTGACGTGGATTTGGTTGAACTGATTAGAAAAAGTGGTTTGAAAAACAGGACTATTCTTGTTTTAAATAAGTCAGAGTCTAATAAAACCAGAGAAGAAGATTTTGAAAGTTTGGGTATAAAAAATACCCTTCAGATATCTTGTAAAACTGGAATGAATATCAAAGAGCTAATTTTTATGATAAGCGGTTTGGTTAATAAGGAAGGAACTGTTCAGAGTAAATATAGGAATTATAAGGAAGAAGGTAAGAAGATAGGTTTTGTTGGGCGTCCAAATGTTGGTAAATCTTCACTTATCAATGCTATTCTTAACGATGAAAGGGTTATTGTCAGTCAAATTTCGGGAACTACAAGAGATAGTATTGATATACCTTTTTCTTTCCAAGGACATAAATTTGTTTTGATAGATACTCCTGGACTCAGAAGAAAAACAAATGTTTCGTCTAAAGTTGAAGCTTATTCTATAACAAGATCTCTGGGAACAATAAAGTATGCCGATATAGTTGTACTTGTTTTGGATGTTTGGGAGGGGTTAACAAGGCAAGATAAGAGAATAGTTTATCAGATACATAAACATGAAAAGCCTTGTGTAATCGTTGCCAATAAGTTTGATTTGGTGATTAATCACTATAAAAGTAAAAAGAATTTCAATAATCAGTTTATTGAAAATTTAAAATATGAGTTATCTCAATTAATAAAGCAGCAGTTATATTTGATTCCTTATGCACCTATTGTTTTTGTGAGTGCCAAAGAAAATTACCAGGTTGATTCTGTAATGTATTCTGTAGCTGCTATAGATGAGCAAATTCGTAAGGATTTGTCTAATTTTAATTTAAAGGAGTTGTTTGAAAGTATTGTTCTTTCTTTGCCTTCTATTGATAATAATGGTAAAAAAATTAGGCTCAAGATTAGAGATGTTAAATACTATGGAGAAGATATACCAACTATAAAGGTGTATTCTAATTTATCTGTTGTCCCTGATAATTTAAAAACGTATTTTAAGAACACTGTATCTAAGGTTTTAGGTGTTCAGAATGTTCCATTGAGGTTACTTTTTACCGATAGAAGGGTTCCAAGTAAAAGGTTAAGTAGAAAATAGTTATTTGTTTGGAGAAAAAACTCCATTTAGAAGAAACTTCGTTGTAAAAAAAAGTTTAAAAATATTTAACATTTTTTTTACATTTCAAGTAATAAAAGAAATCTGAAGGGGGTGTAAAAGGATGTTGTATGAAGGAATGCAGAGAGCTGTAGAAAGTATGAGTTATTTAGTAAAAGTTCAGGAGATTATGACTAACAATTTGGCCAATGCTTCTACCACAGGTTATAGGCAAGATGTGACGGTTGTAGGTAATTTTGGTGATTTACTCCAAAAAAATATGAAATCTATTGAATTAACGGGGATGGATAATTCTGCAGAAGTTGTTGTAAATGATAATCCCACTTTGGCCATCAAGCAGAAGACCAGTTTTGCCAAAGGTAACTTGGCCAGAACTGATATAGAGTTTGATTTTGCTCTTGATGGAAACGGTTTCTTTGTTGTGAGTACTCCTAATGGTGTTAGGTATACAAGAAATGGTTCATTTACTGTTGATTCTGAGGGAGTTCTAAAAACTAAAGATGGTGCTGTGGTTCTTGGTCAGAAGGGGCCAATAAAAATTCAGGGAGCAAAATTTGAAGTTAAAGAAGATGGTTCAGTATTTGTTAATAACCAGGTTGTTGATAAGTTGATGGTTGTGGATTTTCAAGATTATGGAGCACTTGTTAAGGAAGGAGCTACTTATTTCAAACTTTCAAGAGATGTTCAGCCTGTTGAGCCTAATACCAGAGTACTACAAGGATTTTTAGAAACATCCAATGTTAATCCTATAAAAGAAATGGTTAATATGGTAAATGTTCTGAGAAGCTTTGAAATGTCCCAGAAAGTATTACAATCACAGGATGAGCAGATGAAAAAGCACATAGAACAGGTCTCAAGAATGAGATAGGATTTGTATTCAAATAGATTTTTGTTTTAAAGTTGGATGTTTGTATTTTTTGAGGAGGAATAATCTGTTCTTTATTTAATTCTTTCATAAAAATAGTTTTTTGGGGGTAGTTTATGGCTTATAGACCTTGTAAATATAGGCATTCTCAGCTTGGAATTTTCCAGTGTGAAAGACATATTTATCAACATACTAGTCAAGAACAGTATGACGAGTTGTACCATTTTTGTTTACAGAATGTTCCTGATAAATTTTGCCCTTATATAGATTTTGGGTTTGATATGTCTCAGGATCCTCCGAAGATAAATATTAATTGTACTCATCCTTATTTTGGTGGGCCTTTGAAAGCCATAGGGGATTGTCCTAATTGTCCGTTTCCTGAGGGAGAATCTTTGGCTTAAGGGGAGTTTTTTATGGCTCATGCGTATGTGCCAGGGTTGAAGGTATTAGCGAGAACAATTATTAGAAAAGAAAGAAAGTTGCCTATAGAGGGTGAAGTTTTGGTAAATAAGAATTCTACTGTTAAGGCTCATGATGTTGTTGCGAGAGCCTATTTGCCTGGGCCCGTTGATATTTTAAATGCTGCAAATAGGTTGGGGATTGATCCCCAGGAATTATCTTTATTTCTCGTTAAAAAAGAAGGAGATAGGGTTAATGAGGGTGAGACTATAGTTAAGTATTCTTCTTTTTTTGGGTTGTTTAGACAAGAAATTAAATCAAACCTTACTGGTGTGGTTGAGTCGGTTTCTTTGGCTACAGGGCAGATTATATTGAGAAGGGATCCAACTCCTATAGAGGTTTTGGCTTTTATTGATGGTATTATTGAGGAAGTTTTTCCCAAACTGGGAGTGTTGGTTAAAACATATGGAACTTATATACAGGGTATTTTTGGGGTTGGTAAGGAAAAAATAGGAAGATTAAAAATTATTGTTAATAGTAGTTCGGATGAGTTAGTGGATAATTCTTTGCTTGAGGGTGTTGAAAGGGGAGATATAGTTGTTGGGGGAAGCTATGTATCTAAGGAATTCATAGATAGAGCTATTGAAAAGGGTGTTAGTGGGATAATAGTTGGTGGGATAGATGCTGAGACTTTGAAACAGATATTGGGATATGAAATAGGGGTTGCTGTTACAGGTACAGAAGATATACCAATAACTTTTGTTATCACCGAAGGTTTTGGGAAAATAAGCATGGCAGAGAAAACTTTTGAGTTATTAAAGAATTCTGATGGTAGGGTGGTTTCTATCTCTGGTGCTACTCAAATAAGAGCTGGTGTTATAAGACCTGAAATAATTATTCCTTATTTGGATGAGATACAATCTATTAGTGACATTAAGGAAGAGTCTATATCTACTTCTTTGGAAGTTGGAGCATATGTCAGAGTGATAAGGGAACCCTATTTTGGTAAAATAGCTGTAATAACTGAGCTTATAGAGGAACCATATACCATATATACTGAATCTAAGGTCAGGGTTGCAAAAATAAGAATGCTTGATAATAATGAAGAAATAATATATCCACGTGCTAATATTGAAATAATAGAAGAGAAGTAGTTTTTCAGATTTTCATAGTTTGGAGGTTTTTGAGGTAGTTTAAAAAATATTTTATTGAGTGATTATGGAGTTATTTTCTGTAATTTTGAAGTTTTTATTTTTCTTTTTTGTTGGTACTATTATTTCATTTTTTGCTGATAATGTTGGGAAAAGGATAGGTAAGAAAAAAGTTGTTTTGTTTAATATGAGGCCTAAGTATACGGCTCTTTTAATAACATCTGTTGCTGGTGGTTTGATTGCTGTTCTTAGTATTATTGCACTTTCTTTTCTTTCGAGGGATGCAAGAATATATCTTTTCCAAATTGATGAGGTTGTTAAGCAGATAGATTTTTACAAGAATGAAGTCAGGATTCTTCAAGATAGATATACTGAAATTACGAGGGACATATCAGTTTTAATTCAGACCACTCATATGGGTGATATTATATTTCTTAAGGATCAACCAATATATATTTTTTCGTTTTACAATGATGGTAATAAGAGGTATTTATATGATGCAGTAGATGGGCTTAGGAAAGTGGTTTTGAATAGGTATAGTAATCAACTTGGTTCACAATCTGAAGTTTATTTATCTAATATAATAAGGATAGATCAAAAAAATATTAGCGATATTAATCGTCAAATTGATAGAAGAAGAGATAAAAGGCTTGCACTTATATTTACTTCCAAGAGGAATACATTCATTGGTGAATATGTAGATATTAATATTTATCAGATAGAGGATAGAATTATAATTCCTGCTAATACTATTCTTTCACAGGTTGACATATACGACACACAAGATATTGAAGGTAATTTTACCTTGATAATGCAGACTATTTCAGAAATACAAGATGATTTAGTGAAAAAAGGTAAATTATTTTTACCCCAAGAAAGATCAATTGGTGGTGAAATACCTTTTGGAAAGATAGTTGGTGAATTGATAAAAATAAAGGAATCAGGATATTTAACAAAAAATAAAAGAAAATTTAAAGTTTTATTAATAAATCAAGATGATATATACGTAGCAGGGAAATTTAGGATAATATTGAAAACTATAGAAGAATAATGTATAAGATTTCCAAGAAATATTACTTAGGAATAGATCCTGGAACTAGTAAAGTAGGTTTAGCTGTTGTAAATGATAATAAAGAAATAATCTACAAGAGTATAGTTAGAATAAATACTGTTCTTGATATTTTACAATGGATTATAGAAGAGTATGATATAGAGGATGTTATTGTGGGTAATGGTTCTAATCATAGAAGAATAGTTGGAATGATAAATGTTATAAGGGTTGCAAGGAATAATCAAAAAAAGAGGTTAAATATTCATATAGTTGATGAAAGGAACTCATCTTTGGAAGCACGGAAAATTTTTGTTGACAAAGAAAAACGGTTCCTGAAAAAAATATTTTGCTACATTAGAAGTCTATTTATGGACTTAGACGATTATTCTGCTTTTGTTCTTGTTTGTAGGTTTATTTCCAATTCTGGTTATATAAAGCGTCAGATTCAGAATCTATGACAAAGTCTGAATTTCTATTTATCTCTGGTAAACAACTTAAAGGGATATTTAAGCTTAGGGGCAAGGGTGTAAGTTATGTTAGTATTAATCTTGATCTGAATAGGACAGATAAACAGTATAGAATTTCTATTATTAAGGATGGAATTTTTTTCCACCATTTTGGTTTATTACTTTCCTGGGAGGATGTTAAGAAGTTTTCTAAGAAGGAAGAGCTTTTGTATCTGGTTAATACCGAAGGTGTATCACCGCTTCTATTTTTTAAAGACAAGGTATATAGAATTTTAGATACCAATCCTCCTTCTTTGGAACTTGATGGAATTAGAATGCATACCCACAAAGTTTCCGATGATATAAAAAGTAAGATTGAGTATTTGAGAATAAAGCCTGGTAACTTAGTTTTGGATACATGTGCTGGTTTTGGGTATACTGCAATTGAGGTCTCCAAATTTGGTGCTAATGTCATTACTGTTGAGAAAGATCCCTTTGTAGTTGAGCTTTCTCGTATTAATCCATATTCAAAGAGTATGTTCACAAGTAGAAATATTACACTTATTATGGGTGATATATATGAGATTGATTTTAAGGATCAGACATTTGATTTTATAGTTCATGATCCACCTAGATTGGGAAGTAAATCAGGGTATTTATATTCTGATGAAATATATCAGAAGTTTTATAGAATATTGAAACCTCGTGGGGTTTTGTATCATTATATTGGTAATCCAGGTAAGAAATACAGGAATAAGGATATTCCTCATAGAGTTAGCCAGAGGCTTTCCAATATGGGTTTTTCTACTAAAGTTGTTCCTCAGATACAGGGAATAATTGCTAAAAAAAGTATTTATTGGATATAAAAATTGATGATTAGAAAATTCTTTCTGTTTTATGTAATGTTTTTTTCTTTTTTTATTTTTGGTCTTTCTGAAATTAGTGGTAGCTATCAGGATTTATTGGAATACAAGATCAAGGGAAGTAAAATATATTCTACTGTATATTTAGACAAGATTCATTTGAAACTTGGTAGTAAGGTTGGAAAAATTGGAAAAGAATATTTTGATTACCCCACTTTGTATAAATATATAAATTCTGTTCAGAAACAGATAGGTAATACATTACTAAGAAATTATGTTAAAATGTTTCTAAAGAATCAGATTGTTATTTACACAACTTTTTCTGTTAAGGATAAAAGTTTTAAGTTGCCATATTATTATGCTTATATACTTGATTCTACTATGGAGTCAACAATTCATTTTGATGATAACCATAATATTAAGTATATGACTTCAAAGTTAAAAAATGATTATATTGATTTCCGTTTGTCAGCTGATGATAGTTTGTTAAGTGGAAAGTTGGATTTCAGAATTAATTTCTTAAAAGTTGGAAATGTCAACTTTGACGGGGTGAGCGGTAGTATGGTTTTTAGTTCATTTCCTATATTTCATATGGATCTAAAATTTAGGATGAGCAGGGTTTTTTGTAAAATAGATGGTTTTAATATTTGGATCAATAATGCTTTTCTTTATAATCTTGATGATAAGATGTTTGTCACTGTGGGTAGTATTTGGTTTAGAAAAAATGGTATTGATTTTGGGGCTATAGAAAAGCTAAGTTTTCAGCTAAAAGATTTTGGCTTTCAGCTAAAAGATTTTGGCTATGATAATTTTATTGTTGGCTCACTGAGTATGAGAAATGAAATTTTAAGAATTCGTTTATTAGACAGGAATATTAAATTTTACAAACTGTTTTTTGATGCAGATTTTTTTTATTCCAGGGATGAATTGAATTTTTATTTTCATGTTTTGGATTACAAAAAAGACAATCTTGATTTTGACTTTAGTTTTTTGAGGCAATATTACGGTTTTTTACCAAATTTGGGTAAGAAGATTTTAGATTACCTTCAATTGATTTGTTCTAAACGCTATAAAATTACAAGGGATTTATTTTTAAGTATTAATCTGTCTACAAATTCTTTCAGTATTTTTAATAAAAATTTTATGATTTACTTTGGGGATAATAAGGTTGAGTTTTTTGATCGTTTTTTATGGATTAATCTTGACAATTTGAAAATGGTTACTTTATTTTATGAAAAGGAGTTTGGTTTTATAAATCTATATGATAAAAAACTGACATACATTTCTAAAATTAGTGGTTTCAGTATTTTTTGGTGTAATAGTTTAAAGTTTTTTATTACTGATTATAGGAATTATGTTTCATGGAATGATGGAATTCTGTGGGCCAATTTTGAGGATGTTGGTTATTTTTTATCCTGTATACCTATTAAAAATAATGTTTTGTTGAATGGTATTTTAAATTCCAAGTTTTTCACAGAGATAAGTAAATTGAAAGAGTTAAAAGTTTTAGGAGTTTTATATATAAGACAGAGGAGTATTGGAATATTGTTTTCTAATGAGAAAATTTTTTCTTTTTGCAGTATAGATTTTAATTATTATTTATCTCAAAGAGATGGCTACTTAAAAGCTGATTTCTTTCCAAATAACTTGGATAGTGTTTTAATGTTTTTGATAAAATCCAAATATATTGGCTTTATGCAATATAGGGAATATTTTGTTCTGTTTTCAAATAGGGAGGTTTTTGTTAATTTTCTGGGTTCATTTTTTTACTATAGGGTTAATTGGGATAAAATAAAGAAAATATATTATCTTTTTGCCGGTAATGCTTTTATTATTGACAATATTTTTAAATCTTCATTTTTGGGTAGCTCAGATAATATTTTTAAAAATAACTTAATTAGCTTTATTGAAAAGAATTTTAATTATCTTTATAGTGATGTATTTCTTGGTAATCAGCTGATATTCTATAATGATTCGAAGTTTTTGGCTTTTTTAAGTGGAGAGAGTTTTCTGATAAGTCATGTTGATTTTTTTGTGAGAAGTGATTCTAGAAAATTATTGAAGTTTTTCTTTACTAAAACAAGCTTTGGTTTTAATGTTCAATTTGAAAAGGGTTTAATGTTTTATGGTTATGGAATTAGGAAATTATCTAATTTTCTGGTTCTTGATTACAAGTTCAAAAAGATTTTTGGAGTGGGAGAATTATTGAGAATAATACTTAATAATGAAATCACTAGGAATCATTATTTGTTATCCAACCAAATATACAAGAATTTGTTTTTGGATTTTGATGTTTATTTGGATGGAAAGAAAGTGATTTACGGATTTGGTAGTAACAAGAGTATCAATTTTGAAAGCTATTATTTGGAATTGGGAGTTGATTTAAATGGAGATGAGTTTTATATTATTTCTAATACTTTTGATTTAAATAAGATTCCTATTAATATAGATTTTTTGAAGGTTAGAACACTTTGTGAAATTTCGCAGAATAGCATTAGAATTTATATAAAGGATTCAGTTTTTTCTTTGAGTCATTTTTTGAAATTTGGTATAAAGGTGGGTGGTTGGATTGATTTGCAGTTTAATCACAAGAAAAAACCTAATTTATTTGTTAATTCTTACAATTTTGATTTGGAAATGTTAAAAAATGGTGATTTTGAATGGGGTATAATGAAGTTATCTTTCAATAGGCAAAAATTTAACTGTAATTTGTCTTTAAATAACAGGTTTTTTGATTTCATTAATTTGGTTGATTTCATTTATTTGGGTAGAGGTAACCAGGACAATGTTTTTGAACTTAATTTATCTTCTGACAATGGTATTTATTATGGAGATTTGAGATTGAATCTTAATTTTAAGGAAATATTGTTCAAAAGTTATAAATTAAAGGATTTTTATAGTGATATTTGGGTTACTTTTGGGACTAGCTCTTTATTAGAAAGGAGTTCAAATTTTTTTGATATTTTTGTTAATAATCTGGATAAGTTATTTATTGAGGCAAATTTTAATGTTTCCTATTATGTATTTATTGACGAAATATACAGAAGGGGATTACAAAATATTAACATCAGATTGGATAAAGGTGTTGCTATTTTGGATGGAAAAATAAACATTTCTCTCAAGGAAATTTTAAAATTTGGGAATTGGGATAAAAAGATAAAAATTCAGAATGACTATTTTGCTGACTATTGGAATCAGATTTTATCAACAGGTTTTTTTGAAATTGTTTTTGAAAAGTCAAGGATTGGTGACTTAACGAGTTTTTTGAATTCTTTTTTTAAAGACTTTTCTGTAAAAGAATTTTCTGTACATAACAAAAATATTGATTTTTTTAGTAATGCAAGGATTAGTTTATATTTTATTTTGTTTGGTTATAATTATATTCTTGATTTTGAACCTAATTTTGGTTTAAAAAGTGGATATTATTTTCTGGACAGTTTAAAATTTACTTTATTTGAGGGTAGTGAACTACTTTCTGTAATAGGTTTTGATTATATCAAAAAGAAGATTGATAACATTTATGTTAATAAATTACCTTCTTTTCTGAGTAATTTATATGAAGGTGGTTTAGTTGTAAATTTGGATTTTAAGACCAACGTTTTTAATTTTTATTTTGAAAGGTTCAGTTTTAGTTGGTTGTCAAATAAAATTTTTATAGATGGTGGAATGATTTTGAAAGATAGGGGTTTTGTTGCACCTATTTTGAAAGTAAATGGCTCTCCTGTAAGTATTGGATTTGATGGAAATTTCATTTCATTGATTTCTGAAATGAAAGAAATAGATATAGGAAGATTTTATTATAAGGGTAGGCTAAAAACTAATTTGGTTGTTTCTACTGATATTGAGAATTTGATTGTATATGGTAATATAGATGTTTACAGGGGGGTTATGGGATACAGGAAATATGATTTGTCAGATTCTGTTGTTAAGATTCCTGTAAATTTATTCTTAAGTTTTAATTCTGTAAGATTTAGGAATACTTTTGCTGACTTTATTTTTTCTGGTAATCTGAGATATATTTCTGATAAAAAGGTTTTGATTGGGGAACTGAAGTCAAAGAAGGGTTTTGTTAGTTTGGCAGATGGTTTGTATAGGATCCTCGAGGGAACTTGGGGTTTTAGGAATAATATTTTGGGTGATCTTTACGTGGTTCTTCAAAAGATGACATCTAACCCATTTGATTATAAAATAAGTATATTTAAGGGCAATATTAATAATTTGAGTTTAGAGGAGTTTGGCTCTAAAACCAATATTCAGAATGATGATGTAATATCTGATCGTTTAAGCTTAACTTTTTTTAATACTCCTTTGCTTGATTTAGTATATTTGTCTTCTTATGGATATACTGTTCAGAGGGAGATATTTCCTAATGTTTTTGTAAGTTACTTTAGTACCTATTCTGGTGATAAGTTTAGTAAGCTTGGGTATGAATGGTATTACTCAATTGACTGGGTTATTTCAAGATTCAAGCTGGGTATAATAACTGCCAATTTTAGGACTTACAGTGGTGGTAGAAACAATGTTGGTATTGTTTTTGTAAAGGGTTTTTAGCAAGGTTTATAGAATAAGTAAAGGGAAAATATCTAAGGAGGGTTGGTTTGATGGTAACAAACGTTAAAGAGTTATTAGAAAATGGTTGTCATTTTGGGCACCCCACAAAGAAGTGGAACCCTAAAATGAAAAAGTTCATATTCACCCGAAGGGGAGGTATATACATTATTGATCTTGCTAAAACTGTTTCCCAGCTTACCAAAGCTTACTATTATCTTAAAGATATGGCCTCGGAAGGCAAAACTTTCTTAATTGTTGGTACAAAAAGGCACACAAGAGATATAATAAAAAATGAAGCACAGAAAGCTGGAATACATTTTATTGTTGAGAGATGGATTGGGGGGTTGTTCACAAATTTCCCAATTATTAGAAACAGAATAGATTATATGCTCCAACTAGAAAAGATGTTTAACGAAGGTGTGATGAATAATTTACCAAAGAAAGTTATAAAGAAGTATCAGAAAGAGTTGGAATTTTTACAAGTTGAGTATGAAGGATTGAGAGATATGTACAAGCTTCCAGATATAGTCCTAATAGTTGATGTTAGAAGAGAAGTAATAGCAATAGAAGAAGCTAAAAAGATGGGGCTTAAAGTTGTTGGAATAGTTGATACAGATGGAAACCCAGACCTGGTCGATTTACCGGTTCCCTCCAATGATGATGCTTTTAAATCTGTACAGTATATGGTTGGAAAGATTACTGATGCAATAGTAGAAGGGAAAGCTATATACCAATCTAAGACTGCGTAATATATTTTTCATGTTATATTTTCTTTGGGCTCTTATTTTACTTTTACTTTCTCCATTTTTTATTGCTTTAATTTTTTATTTTATCAGAAGGGGTTCTTTTTTGGATGTCAAGTTGGTTGAGTCTTACATAAAGGTTTTAAACGATAGATCTCTGTTAGTTTTTGAGTTTGAGATAGAAAACAGAGGAACTTTTCATTCTATTATTTTGGATTGTGATGTTAATTTTTTACCAGTTGTCCCAAATAAAAGATTGATATATAATAACGAAAAATTTTATTATTTTGATACCATAATTTTGAAAAGGAATAAAAAGAATAGATTTTATGCTCAGTTTGAGGTTCCCTCTGTTAACTTTAATAAAAATGATTTTGTTTTGTTTGTTAAATTTTTGTATTATGATCTTAAACCTATTAGATCTTTTTACAAGGAGTTTGACTTGAGTGGTTATCAATTCAAGAATTTTGACGGCAATTCTAGTAACAATACTTTGAGTTCTGAGGAATACTTTTCATCTACTATCAAGATTATTGATACTAATAATGTCTTTTGTTTAAAAACTAACGTTATAACTCATTATCAAAGTATTGACTATTTAGTTATCCTTATTCAGAAGGGATTATCAATGTTGAATGAGCAATATTCAAATCAGGATAATATTGTTAATAAAAAGATTTTGGTGTGTATTGCAGAAAGTTTGATTGCCATTATTCAGCGTAGGGTGAAGTCAGTGTATGAGGTTTATCCTTCATTCGTATCTCTAATTTTTAATCATTATTTTAGTGAAGATAGTTCATTATCTAGTCCATATGCTTTGGAATTGGTAATGAGGGATATAGGTTTCTTAAGATTTTATTTTTCATTGTTTCCTGGTATTTTGGGTAGGGTTATTGGATTCAGTGGATGGTTTTATATTTTCGCAGGAAGAAAAGCTGCTGCTGTTGATGATGCTGGAGGTACAATAAGACCATTTGATAAGTTTGTTGTTCTTGCTCCTGATAAACCCAATTCCGTTGCCAGTGATATAAAAAAGATGCTACAGGAAAGGAATAATAACTATGATATAGAAGTTGTTATAGTGGATGCTAATGATCTTGGAAAAGTTGATGTTTTGGGAACTACGAATGAGGAATATAATCAAGCTGTTATCAAAGCTTTGAAAACCAATCCTCAGGGGAATGATGATCAACAAACTCCTATCGTATTTATACCAATATCTTAATCATTTTCTGCTGATAACAGTATTTGTATTAATTATTTATTTGCTGATATTTGTGGATAGGATTCCTGAATCAGTGTCTGAAAAAAAGATGATTAAGGTGTATGTATGTGGTGAAGTCCAGAATCCAGGTGTTTATGAATTACCTTTAGGTTCAAGAGTTCAAGACGTCTTGATTCTATCAAAAGTGAAAGATAATGCTGATCTTAACTCTATAAATTTGGCTAAGAGGTTAAGAGATGAAGATATGATAAAGGTATATCCATTGGAAAAAGAGAAAATAAGAATAAATGTGAATACTGCCAATTTGGAAGAGCTTTCTAAATTGCCCGGAATTTCTAATAAAGTTGCTAAAGAAATAATCCAGTACAGAGAAAGATACGGTAATTTTACCAATATTAATGAATTACTAAGAGTAAAGGGTATGAGTGTCGAAGATTTAGAAGAAATATCAAAATATATAGAATTTTGATTGGAGTTATATGAAAAAATCATTAATTAAAGTGGTTATTAATTTGTTTTTATTCTTGTTTTCTGTATATAATTTTGTTTTGGCTGATAGTATAAAATATTTGGGGCATTCTTGTTTTCTGATAGAAGTTGATTCTAAAAAGATATTGATTGACCCATATTCTTATGATATGGGTTACCCTTTATTGGGTAAAATAAGTTTGAAAGAGGTTAATTTAATCTTGAGTACTCATGAGCATTTTGATCATTTTAATAAGGATGTTTTTAAGATTTCACAAAAATTATCTATTCCCTATTTTGTTGGTACGAAAGATGATGGACAAAATTGGAACTCTATAAATTACAAATTGGATAACATTGAGGTGAATTCTGTTAACACTTACCATGATAGTAATTTGGGTAATGACAGAGGTAAAAACGCTGTTATTGTTATTAAAACTAAGAAATTTAAAATAGCTCATTTGGGAGATCTTGGGCATATTCTTGACAAAAAACAAATTGAGAATCTGAAAGGTGTGGACTTTTTATTTGTTCCTGTTGGTGGTTTTTTTACAATATCTTCTATGGAAGCTGTAAAAATAATAAAAACTCTCGCTCCAAAAGTTGTTATTCCCATGCACTACAAAACTAAATATACTAAGGATTTTCCTATTTCTGAGATTAATGAGTTTATAAAATTGTCTGAAAATGAATTGAAAGACTATATCCTTTTTAAGAAAGAATATGGTGATATGATAATCAAAATGGATAACATAAAGAATAAGTCAATATTTTGTTTTATTGTGAATTGATAGTCTGTTATAGAATTTTTTTGTAAAAATCAACAGTTTTCTCTAATCCTTCTTTGAACTTGGTTTGAGGAGTAAGCAATTTTTGTTTCATTTCTGTTATGTCTGCAATTAATGATATTTTTTTACTTTCTACTGTTTTTATTTGGGGTTTTTTATTTAAAATATGAGCTATATTTAAAATTATTTCTTTCATGTTTATGATTTCGTTACCTGCTATGTTTATAATGTGTTTACCTTTGAGATTTATTGTTTTCATTGTTGCTAAAGCTGCGTCTTCTATGTATATCGGATTAATTTTTATTCCTTTTTTACCTTCTATTGTTATTTCTTCGTTGTAGTATACTTTTTTTATCAGTTGTGGTATTAGCATATTTATATTTTGCTTGGGGCCATATATAAAAAATGGTCGGAGTATGATGAATGATTCAAAATAGTCGCTATAGTTTCTCAGTATAATTTCGGCTGATAGTTTAGAGGATAGATAAAAATTTATTTGTTGGTTTGCATTTATTATTGAGTATTCTTTGTGGTAAGTGGAAGACAAGTTATAGATTCCTCCAGTGGATGTATATACAAATTTTTTAACGTTGTTTTTTATTCCCCACTGGATGATTTTCATTGGGACTATCAAGTTTATGTTCAAAATTTCATCTGCGTATTCTGGAAATCTTTTATAATTTCTTGACTGGGCTAAATAAAATATAATATCAATATTTGGGGGAAATACATTTAGATCAAGGTTAGAAAGATCTTGTTTAAGTATTTTAATATTTCCTCTTTTCTCAAAATTGAGTATATCAGATCTAACAATTGCAAATACGTTGTGGTTTTCTGGTAGGATTTCTACCACTTTACTTCCTAAAAATCCGTTGGCACCTATGACTAATATATTCATGAATTTGCTATTTTTATAAATTCTTTTTTTAGTAATGGTTTATCTTCAAGAAGC
>JAOABG010000070.1 GCA_026418475.1 bacterium
ATCAGTATCTGTATCAGTATCAGTATCTGTATCTGTATCGTCCCCCTCAAACAAACCACGCCTTGGACCTACACGTCCACTCGGACCAACTTTCCTAAGAGACTCTAATCTTCGTCTACCACGTCCATATCTTTCAGAATAATAATCATCTATAGGCTCTCTATAATCTCTATCAATATCATCTGTATCTTTATAATCATCTTCTAAATCAAGAACCTCATCGTTCATTCTATCTTCTAATTCTGAAACTTCATTTTGCAAATCGTCTATTTCATAATCCTCTTTTCTCTTTGAAATTGAATTTATGTTTTTAACAGTATCTGATAAAACTTCTACAATCATGTTATCAATTCCACGATCTGATATAATATCTATAATAATTTCCTCTATTCTCTTAGCAATAGCTCGTAATTCTTTTTCACTCAAATCTGAAGACTCTCGCAACTCTCTATATACTCTATCCTCTATCAAATTTTTAAAACTATTCGTACTTAAACCACTAGTAACTCTTTCCCATTTTTCTAATCTAATCATAAATACTACACCTCTTATTATAATTGTTACTCTTTATTTAATTAGTAAATGTCATTTCTTGAATATTTAAGAAAACTTAGTTTTGTTACATAAGGTTGGATTATTACTATTAACGATAACGTTTATTAAATCTTTTTCTAATTTTATCTACTTTGTATCGTAACTTGTCTCTTAAACGAGATTTTAAATCGAGAAGATCGCAATTCACATATAATATTTCTTTAAACCTATCCTCAATGCCTAAAACTTTATTTCTAGGATATACTCTTATCATTTCATTATAAAATGACAATTGATATGCCTTGTCTTTACAATAATAAACAATTGACTTCTTATTATTATATATAGAATACCTTTTACCTATAATTTCAATTTTTGATTCTCTGAATTCTCCTTTCCTATTTAATCTAGGTAAACCACCATATTCCTTATCTAAGTTTATTACATATTGAACCATACCGTCTATGTTATATATTATAATCTCATCAAATAACTTATCCGATATGGTATCTTGATCATAATCCTCCATATATTCATATTTAAAAATCTTGTCTTTTGTTATTTCTGGAGTTATTATATCTGTAATGTAATTTTCTTCAAACATATATTTTATTCATTTAATTAGTAATTATACTTCTAATAAAAGACATACTATCCTCATCTATATCCAAAGAAACATCTAATTCATTTACAAACATGTTTCTACTAGGATTATAATAATATATGTCATTATTTGCATAATCCTCAATGTATATATCATACTCGTCTATTACTAAAAAATATCCTAACATTCCTATCTCGGACAAATCATACTCTAACTCTTTTCCATATTCAAAAGAATTCATAGCAAACCCCCTTTATTTGTAAATTTAATGTTTTTAATTCTTTGTTTTATATTCTTATATAAATTGTTTATTATTGAATCTTTTTCGCTTTTTGTATTTAATTTTAACAAATCCTCTATAGTATACTTACTATTATTTAATTTGTTTTCTAATGCTGTAACTTCTACTATACCTCTTGACATATGATTTCCATCTGAATCCAAATATATAACAAAATGAGAATTCAAATCTTTTAATAACAACTCACTATTTTTAATAACAAAATTATTATTTAAAAACTCAATAAAACGATCGTAAAACATAACACGCCTAATGCCAGAATCTAAATTGGTACTGTAATAAACTATAGGATTTTTATCGAGTGATGGCTTTAAAAAAAAAGTTATATATTCATATTTCATTTTCTACAACCTATACTGTACAAAAATATACTTACTTACTATATAAATATCCATAATATTAAATCTTTCCAAAAATTTTTTCTTTTTTAATACCAAATCTTCTAAATAATCCTCTAATCTATACCTATGTAAAAATTTCAAAAGCTCCCTGTTTTTTAAATATGGCAAATACCATTCTTTTCCATATTCCTTTTCCATCCAATAGATATAGTCCTTGTTATCAATTTCTCTATATGGTAACAAATCTTTATTTATCACAAATTCTTTTAATTTATCTTGATCAATTAAAAACGTAATATCAATCCCCAAAAAATAAAACGGTTCTTCTTTAGAATATTTAAAATGATCTATAACATTTTCAAACAAATCTACAATAAAACTATCTTTACTAAAATAGTTAATGATACAATATTTTTTTGATAAAAAATAAAATTTCAAATAGTTAGGAAAAGATTCTACATATGATATATCTTCTACTCTTAACTTAAAATATGACAACATGTCTTTGTAAATCTTTATGTTTCTACTAATTACATTTATATTTAAATCTTTCAAGCTATAAGGAATACCTAAATCATTAGGAAACTTTTTTGTTATAGAATTTTTACTTTTTCCATAAACAAAAAACTTATCCTGTGACTCATATAAATATTTTGACATATAACCCTCTTACTATTAGTAAACAGATCAAATCAATAATTATTTGTCATTATATGATACAACTTTATTTAACAACTTATCAAATAACACTTTGCAAAGAAATTCCTCAATCCAATCATTTTCATTATTACTTTTCTTACTTAACAAGTATTTTAAAGAATTACTATACACAAAACTAGTAGTACTATCCATAAACAAAGAATTTTTGACTGTTAAATTTATTTTACCAAAATAAGGTATAATAACAAATTCCTTGTTACTATCATATACATTAAAAAACATGTATACTAATAAAGACAAAAACACTACCTGTACTTGTTTCTCGTCTATATCTAACAATGAAGAAATCATATCTATAGCATCTCTTTCTTCTTTTGACAATTTAAGAACGTTACCCATACATTTTCTCCAGTATTTTATATTCATTCTCTCTTATCTTTTTTAACTTTTTCGTTTTGTTTTTTTCAATATCCTCTTTTATTTTATCAAATTCACTTTTATCTATAAGTTTCCCATCTAACTGTATAAAATTTTTGTTTTCGTTACTCATTTTTAAAAAGACTCCTTTTTTTTGTTATATAATTCCTTTAGTTTTTTCTTTTTTATGTTCATTTCTAAGTTATTCTTAAATATATCAAAATCATCCTTAGATGCTATACTATACTCCTCATTTAGTAATTTTCTTAAAACATTTCTTTCTATATTCTCAAATGTTTCAGCATTAAAACTTAAATTGTTTTTCCTAGACGATAAATAATGTCTACCTTTTTTAGTATGCTCCAACTTATGATTTACTAAACCTTTCCCTATCTCATTTTCTACTATTTTATTTAACTCTTTTTCACCGATTTCTCTTTTTATACTTTCAAAAGTAAAATCCATTCCTTCCTCGTCTTCTTCCCTGTTATCATTACTACTTTCTTTTTCCTGCTTCTCTCTTTCAGCCACAAATATATCTATCCAAGAGTCTACAGTTGAAGGATCAAATGCCGTAATTTTCTTATAAACACTTCTTATTAAATCTACGGGCAAAGGAACATCATCCCCTATCCTGTCTTTTATTCCATCCAATATTTCATTTGCCAAAGAAAATAACTCTCTTTGAGAAGATATTATTTCATTATTTGTTTGTGATTCTGGATATGGCATAGATATTTTAAAATCAATGTCTTTTAGTTTATACCCCCTTAATATTAAATGTATTTTTATCAATTGAGATATTTCATTCATTATAATTGACTGATCTTTATAAACTTTTCTGGCAAAAGGTTTAAACTGCTCAATCAATGCAACCCCACTGTTACCAAATGATCCATTATTCGGGTCCACAAAATTTCTTGGAATACCTGCCGACAATATTATATCGTCTCGTAACATTTCTATATCCTCAATCCTACCCAAATCAATCGATGGGACTATTTGCTCATACTCAAATAAATTCTGTATAGTTATTATTGATTCACCTAAACCAATATTTTCTTTTCTTACTTGACGTAATCCAGATGCTTGCCATTGTCTTATAAACTGGACGGCTAATTCTAGCTTGTCCGTTGGCATACCCCCTGCAGGAAAAGATAACTTATACACATCAATAGGCATTCTAGCTTGTCTTGACAATATTTGCAAACCCAAAGCCATATCATATAACTTAACAGAAGACAAGGAATATATATATGCAGGAACCCCAAATGGACTAAAGAAACTATTTGTTTGAAAATTTCTGAAATGAAGAAAACGCCAGGGTGGTAATACAAAACTTCCAACTTGAAACCCAAACAAATACGATCTGAAAAACGTTGCATAATCGTCATTAGATTTAATCATATCTATTAACATTTTGAATTTTGTATCATTTGTTATATTTCTAAATAATGAATTTAAGTTATACCCTCTTAGTTGTTTTTCAAGATCATGTGGTGTAAACTCAATCCTATCGTCTATGTCATACGGATCTACATTTAATATCTCCATTATACCACTTTCATTAAAAGTCAATATCCAACCTGCATCTCCATATTTTATAAGATTGTATGCTGTAGGAAATAAATAAGAATCTATATCAACTCTATTTAAAAACGATTTTATTTCTTTCTCTATTTCATTATTATAACATTCTACTTGTATTATTTCATTATTAACATCCCCTTGTACTATTTCATGAACTCTTAGCTCAAGTGCATTATTCATTATGGCGTTACTTTCAAACATATTGTCCATTTCAGCATACATCTTTTTTCTATCTTCAAAAGAATATAAATTTGTTTGGCTAGTTCGCCAAGCATTGTATAATTGCTCGACATAAGAAGGAAAGTTTTCTGGTTCTAAAGAAAATGGTTTTGTAATAACTATTCTTTCCTTGTTTTTTTTCTTGTCTTTGTCAACTTTAAACGAAAATATCTTAAATAGTCTTTTTATTATTGAATCATTCTTATCTTCAGCCATATTAAAAATAACCCCTCATATCTATATGAAATCTTTATATAATAAGTGATTTCTACTAACATTCACACTAGACTTACCTAATAACAAAGTAGTAGTACCGATGCCCTTCCTATCAATAGTATGTATACTTTCTAATATAAGCCAATTTCCTGAATATTCACCTGAAATGTTATTTCTTTCTGAATCACGTGAAGGAATATTCAACTTGACCATTTTACCAGATACTAATCGTAAATTTAAATTTAATCTAACACTTAATCTGTACATAAATAAAGTATCTATAAATAAACTGTTTCTCCATCCTAAATACAAATTACGTTGAATAATATCATCCTCAATCCCAAACTCATTATAATCTCTTTCTTTATTCTGAAATTGTTTCATTATTGTTAGTTTATTAAATCCTATTCTATTTCTTGTATTATATATATCTTCTAATTTCTTATTCTCAATAACATATTCCCCTCTTTGATTTATTTTGGACAATAACTTGTTATAGTTTAAGGAATTTACTTTTGAACCCAAAGTGTCAAAATTTATCCCCAAAATAATATCATTCCTAATTTTTTTACTAACTTCGTCTACCTCTAATGAACCATAATATAAATTTTCTACAGGATTTTGATTAAATAACTCCGCAACCGTAACAAAATAAAACTTACCTGTTAAATCAATAAATGAAACAAAAGGACTATACGAATCAATAGGAGAATGAGCATATCTAACAACTTTTTTTAAAAACTGAAAATCGTATTCATTAGATTGATACCAAACATTAAATGAATTGGTATTTGTTATTTTATAATCAGGGTATTCTTTAGGAAACTTATAATTTGAAATTATTTGTTTAACAACTTCTGATAAGTTATTTCTATATGATTTGCTTTTAATAGAATCCTGTTTAAGAAAATTTGAATTTAACGAAAACAAATTCAGACCTGAAATTATATCTGGAGAATGAACCTCTGGCAATTTATATTGATCTAAATAAAAAACATGTTTTATTTTTTCATTATTCGAATCCTCTAATTCTAATATAAAATCTATAAATTCACTATAAAAATGTTTTTCTGAAAAAAAGGTTCCTCCATCTTTAAGCAAAATGTCCATGTTAGGAAAATAATCAAATATTGAATCCATTAAATTTATATTTATTATGATACCAGATAAGAATGACTCTATTTGAAATAATTTAGGACTGGTATCAATTGTTATCTTGAAACGTAATTTTTCTAATGGATTATTCACAAAACAACTTATTGCAGTTGTTTTGTTTTTTTTCAATCATAATAATTTTTTTTGTGTTTTTGCTTTCTAGTATACACTTTTTTTGATTTTTCAATTTTGTTTTTTGGGATGGGGAGTGTATCTCTTGAAACTTTTTTTATTACTTTTACAATATCAATTTTTGATGTTTTCATAAATCCTCCTATATACAATATAATAACATATCGTATATATAATAAAAAAAAGTAAACAAAAATATTTTTTTTATTGATTTTATTTTTTTTCATATATAATACACATATGGATTTATTTGGAATTTCTTTGGGATTAGGGGTTTTTTTTTCTTTTGGATATTTACTAGAACTTTTATATTCAAAATATAAAAATCAAATGGAAACTTTTATTATTCTATCACCACTACTTATGATTTTACTATTAGG
>JAOABG010000071.1 GCA_026418475.1 bacterium
CATGCTTCTACACAGAATTTCCAGTTTTTCTTTTCCAAAATAACAATTTAGAATGTTTTTCTTGATAGCCACTAGCAGAGTAATTTGTTAGTCATCATATTCCACCCCAGTTTACAAATATTAGCCTATATTAGACACTATTGTATGTTGCCAAACCCACTAATTTGTCTAAATTTGCGATAAATAATGTAAAAAAATAGAGGATATTTCATTTCCAGTATCGAATGTTTATTCAATTATATTTGTACAATACCGGATAAGTATTACTTTTTAATTGTTCATGATGTCTATAATTAAAAAACAAAAATATTATATTTAAAATATTAGATATTTTAAAGAAATTTAAGCCAGGAGTAGTTGAGCATGGGTATATTAAAAGTCCAAATTGAAAATTATAAATCAATAAAAAAATGCTCACTTTCTTTGAATGATATTAATATTCTTATTGGTGAAAATGGTAGTGGTAAGACAAATGTAATTTCTGCTATAAAATATTTTTATGATAATCTTTTGGTAACACATAATGACGAAAGTATTTTTGATGCTAATAATAAATATAGTAATTGTGTAAAAATTTCCATAACTTATAACTTGCACAGTTTACAAATAAGATGTAAACAGCAAATATCAGAAGGAAAGTCAATTCATCTACCATATTTTCAAAAGATCGTTGATATAGGAAATAAAGGAATAATAATACTAACACTTATAAAAATTAAGGATAAAAAGATTGTCTGGAAGCAGGGGAATGAGAGCGAGCGAGCATTAATTCATGATTTGATGCCATTATATTTAATTGATTCAAGGTCATTAGATTTAACAGATTGGAGTAACTTATGGGAGCACATTGGCGATCTAGTTAAGACTGAAAACAAAATATCACACCTAATAAAAAGAGATATAGGTGACATAGTGGACAATGAAGACTATAAGTTGAAAATTCTTTATGATAAGTTAAAGAAATCATTTGAAAATGCGAATGTTAAAGTAGAAAAATTTACACCTAAAAAATATGCAAGAACACTAACACAGACATATTTTGAAGGAAGTGAGTTTGTATTTAACAATAACAAATTATACCATTTTTCAAATGGAACTAACTCTTTTAATTATACTAAGCTGTTAATTGAAGTATTAATTCTGATTTCAGAAAAAAAGATGAAATATCCTGTTATTATAATTGATGAGCCTGAAATAAGCTTACACCATAAATTAATAGATGAATTATCAGACCGAATTTTAGATGCGAGTAAAAATATTGAATTTTTAATTTCTACACATTCACCAAGAATGATTAAAAATATTATGATGAAAGATTTAGGGAATTCCTGCGTGTTTCATGTTAGGACAATAAAACAATACTCTTTTATTTCTAAGATGAAGTTATTTAATTCTAAGAGCGAAAGCAAACCTAAAATAAGAATTACAGATCAGCATGCTAATGCATATTTTGCTCGCTTACTTTTTTCAATTGAAGGAGAAACTGAATTAGAACTTTTTGAAAATAAGTTTATTAAAGATATATTTCCAGTTTTAAAGCAGGCTGATATAATTAATAAAGGTATGTCTGATGATGTTGTAAAGAAAATTATTTCACCTAAGATTCGTAGATATTCTACTCCTATGATAGCTTTGGTGGATATGGATAAAGTAATTTGTAAAAATCAGAATAAAAATTCTTTTGATATATATGAGAAATTTTTTAATAGCTATGATGTGGATAACGAAAGGTATTACTATACTGAAAAGAGATATAAGACATATAACACTCGAAAAAGGATAAAAGCTATGTCAAAAAAGTGTAAATTTAATTATAATTTACCTTTCTTCTCATCTGAGGATAAGAATTACAAAGCTTTATTAGAGTTAATTAAAAGCTATTTTAAGGAATATGGACTAATTGTAGCCGAAACAACAGCTGAGGGAATGCTAATTAATAAGTACAACCAATTTGAATTTTGGGATTTTGCTAAAAAACATATTTTCAAAAGTCAAAATGTAAATGACATAGAGAATTATTATGATTCCTTTAATCAAAACAATAAGTTAAATTTTTTAAGGTTGTTATTTTATGGCAAATCTGATTACATATTAAAACTAGACCAGATAAAGCAATTTAATCCTAGTATGGCGATTGGTCTATATGACGTTATTGAGAAAAATAGAATTGATAAGACAAGTGGTTGGGTATCAAAATGGATTGAGTATTTTTTGTGTTCTATTCTAAATATTAATTATGGAAAACCCAATACATATAAAGAATTTAAAAAAGCAATTGAAGACAACTTTGTTGTGGAAAGGGTTCGAGAGAGTTTTATTGAAAATTTTCAAGAAATACATGAAGTTATTTCAATAATGGAGAATGCAATGAAAAATTAATACAGATATATAATGTAGGAAGTAGAAATGTTTTGTTTGCATGATAATGTAAGCAAAAACCTTGATGAGGGCTTGCAACCCAGAAAGCCAAGGCAATATAGTGCAAATTGACTTATTCACATATCGCTGCAGCACTGTATACTATCCATCACAATGCGAGCGTAAACGAATTGTCGGGAAGGTACTTCCTACATTTTATTATATCATGAGGTGCAAAATGTTTATTTCAGAAAAAAGCTATTTTTTCGGTCAGGTTTTAAAGTTTGATGAAAAACAAGTTAAAGAAATAGTATCTCATAAGCAGGATTGTTACTCAGAATTTGAAATCTATAAAAAAAATGGGAAAAGAACTATTTATGCTATAAAAAAGCAATCCGGATTATATAATATTCAAAATAAATTAAAAGACAATTTATTCGCTAAAATATCTCTACCTGTGGCAGTGAAAGGTTTTGTATGTGGAGAAAGTTATAACACATACCTAGTAGAACATGTTAAAAAAACAAGCTATTTGAGAGCAGACATAAAAGAGTTCTTTAATTCAATAACTAGTGAACAAATAAGAGTAATGCTAAAAGAATTTATAAACATTGGTGATATTGTTGATATAATTATTGATATAGTGACATTAGATGATAGTTTGCCACAGGGAGCAGTAACTTCTCCTTGTATCTCTAATGCTATTTTTAAAAGAATTGATCAAAGGATTACAAAATACTGTCAAGAATTTGATGTTACTTATACACGTTATGCAGATGATATGTTATTTTCTTCAAATAAAGTTAATTTTACAAATGATAGCTTTTTCTATTCAATGATAAAAAAGATATTGAAAGAAAATGGATTTGAATGTAATTACAATAAGAAAAAGACCGAAAACGGAAAGATATGTTTAGGTGGATTTGTTATACGTGATGATGTTCATCTATCCAGAGCAAAGCTAAACAATATAAATAAGTTAATTTATTTTTTTAGGGAAAATAAGAATTTCAATAGTGATAAATATTCATTTGATAGACAAGTGCTTAAAAATACGGATTGGTTACAGCAAGTAAATAAATTACAATTAAAAGCAAATGGTAAAATAAAAACGTTTGATTCAGTGACTCAATTATTGGATTATCTTTGTGGTTACAGAGCATTTTTAATTTCAATAGTAAAGAATAATAATTCTCTATCATCACATACAGTTATGCTGAGTAAAAAAATTAAAAATATTGAAAAAATAATTGATGCGATAATAGAAAAAGTTTAAACAGATTGGCACTGGTTTTGTAAATATCAAATCTTTTAAGCTTCCATAAAATTCTGATTTATCAGTAACTGTGGAGAGAATACAAAGTTTTATTTATGAAGGCTTTAGGGTATGTAAAAGGTATTATTCAGAGTACCAGTGGATTTCATTAGCTATCAATAGTTTGTGTGATGAGTGCCTCGCTGACTAGGAAAGATTTGAATATAGAATATAGTACGTCCTACTTAGCATTAAACAGGTGTTTAATTCACAAAAGACTAATACTATATGCTGCTCTAAAATCATACTACATTCCAACAAAAATAGGCCACCTAATCAAATTTACGTATGATAATGTTGTTTGTTTACGCAATATCGTAGCATATGAAGTAAATGGTTAGGATGGCGTAATGTGGAATGAAAAAAACCAGTATACAGGAATCTGTTCTCTGTTCTGTGCCTCTCAGTAGTTTTAATTGCGTAATACTGGATCATCTTGGCAGAAAGAGTACATCTCAGGATCACCACTAAGTTCGTATTTACAAAAAAGCAAACCATCTCGGGACAACAAAATCACTCCTAATCTCTTACAACCTATAATCATTTTATCTTTTTATGGATAAAACTAAAGATGGTTTTGCCTTATCTTCATTTCCTACCAATGTCCCTTCATCTAAATCTAAAAGAGTTTCCACCATTTTTCCATCAAGCGAAATCTTATTTTTTGATAGCTCAATTAAAAACTGGGTTCCAGTCAAAACATTATTTTCTTTAAGAACTTGAATTGATTTTTTAAAAAGAATCGGTCGCTGAAGTTCCCAGATATCATCAAATGGTTCACAAATTCTCCACTTTCGTGCAGATATTTGTTTCATCAAATACTGATATTGGTTATTATTTATTCTACCTAAATGCTTAGCTCTCATAACCATTGCTGCTATAGATACCTTCCATTTTTTCTTAAGTTTCAAATATGCATCTAAATTATTTGCATCCTTTAGATCTAAAAAGAAACTATTTCTTGGCAGTAAGAACGCAGCAGCAAAATTGTTTGCCTCATCTTCTATGTGCTTAAACTCTTCACGAGATAATTCTTCAACCTTAGTTAATTTGTTGTGTAATATGATATGTCCAAGCTCATGTGCAGCATCAAAATTTCTCCTTACCATTGATTGTTTGTCATTTCCCAAAACCACACAATATTGTTTACTTTGACCAACTTCATGTATCTGAGTAAATGCATCAATTTTTCTATTTTCTATAGTAAGCGATGATACTACTATACCTTTTTTTTCAAGAAGACCTACCATGTTTTCTATTGGAATATCTCCAAGTTCCCAATAGCTTCTAAGATAAGAAGTAAGGTTTTCTATGTCTCCATACTTTTCAATATCAAGTTCAGGAATGTCTAATGCGGGAAAATTCAAATAATTACCCAAAAAGTTATATATACGACTTATTATTTCTGTTTTTATTTCTTGGGTTTTCAAATCAAGATTTTTTGTTGTTGACAATGCTCTGAAAAAGGTATTTTCAACATTCAGCCTATAATCATCTTCTTCTAGAAAAAAATCTTTCGGAAAGCCAAGTGTACAAACAAATTGGAAAAGTGTATCGGGCTTTGGACTTGACTGATTTTTCTCATATTGTGAAATAGCTTGTTTTGTTACACCAACTTTATCAGCTAGCTCACTTACTGTCATATTTCGAAATATTCTTGCTGTTTTTAATCTCTCACCGTTAAACGGCACAAATACCCACTCCTCATTCAAGTTTTTTATCTTTTTCTACTTTAATTGGTATGTTCAAGTCACCAAAATCATCATGTCGATTTGGTAAATTAGCCTTAAGTGTTACTTTTATATCCTCATCAAGCATGTTCTTCGGAACATCATCAAATATTGCCTCGCTGTAATCAATGTCAATAAATTCGCTCCAGTCCTTTTGTTCAATTACCTCCAAGAACTTAGATGTAATAACAGCTTTTACACTACACAGCCTAAACCCTTCAATAGAATGGCATACAGTTATATATTTTAGTGGCTCAACATTATGTAATAAGTTAAGTATCTGGTTTTTGAGACCTAGCAACTTTTCTTCATCTTTTCTGATTATATCATCAAAAAGTGAAAGTTGACTATTCTCTGGTTCTAAACTTCCATTAAATTCATCCAAAATATCTATATAGTGAAGTCTTTTGATATTCTTTCTGTTCAATAATTCTGAAAAACGTTTGTCACTCATAAATGAATACAATGTTCTATCCCTATTATTATAGAGTGTTAAGATATCATATCCACCTCTTCTCCAAAGAGGTTCTTCAAATGCATCCTCATCCTGAAATTCCCTAATAATACTATTTGCTACTTTGTCCAACTTCCTACTTGGCAACGAATTATTTACCCTATCGGAGTTACCATACATTTCTTGTTTTATTTCAAATAATCCGTTTTTTATTGCTGATACAATTCTTTTCTTAATAAGATCATCAGTGTGTTCGTGCATTAGTTTACCTCCTGTATGAATTTAATTCCATTTTACCTAAAAATATATGTTTTGTCAAGTAGATAAAAATAAAATTAAATTAGTCAATTACGAAAAGCTGAAATAGATATGTGTCAAGTTTATTGTTTATGTTATTTAAACATAAGTATGCACTACTCCTGCGGCCGCTGTTTCATTATTTCTAAAGCATGA
>JAOABG010000072.1 GCA_026418475.1 bacterium
TATATCAATTTGGGAGCTATTTTTGAGTGGACCTGTGTAAACTGGGAATGAATGTATTGGTCGTAAATTTGCAAATACTCCCATTTCTTTACGCAGTGTCAGTAACCCTTGTTCAGGGCGTATTGGTAGGTTGTCCCACTTATATCCTCCAACTGCTCCAAGCAATACTACCCCATACTTTTTTGCTTTTTGGATTGTTTCTTTTATGATCGGTTCACCATACTTATCAATACATGCTCCACCTATATAGTCAAACTCTAACTCTATATTCAAATGAAATTTATTTTTGATTAATTCTATTATTTTCACAGCAGAGGATATGATTTCTGGACCTATTCCATCTCCTTCTAAAACTAAGATTTTTTTCATATTATTTTTTCTATTTTTTCTTTTATTTTTTCAGAGGATGCATTGATTAATATTTCATCATTGATCATTACTACGGGGTATTGTGCGCAACATTTGAAACAATATCCTGTCTTTAATTCCATATTTTCTGGTTTGCTTTTTTCCATTTCTTGATATAATTCTTTACCTCCATTGAAATAACAGGATGTCCCGTTACATATGCTTAGGACTATTTTAGATGGTTCGGTGAATCTGAAATCTTTAAAGAAAGATATTGATGAGTAGGCTTCGGAATAAAAAATTTTCAATTTATCACATAGTGACTTTAGAATTTCTTTGGGGATGTATCCATATTTTTCTTGGATATCAAAAGCCATTTCAATTAAATTTGATCTATCATTTCCGTATTTTTGGATCAGGTTATCTACAAATTTTTCGTAGTCCATATATTTTTATTGCTGGGTATTTATTTCCGCCCTTTTCCAGCAGGCGGATGATTATCCTAATAGTTGGAACTTTTCTCCTAAATAATATTTCCTTGCCAACTCGTTATCTGCGATTTCCTTTTTTGTACCTTGGACTATAACTTCTCCATTTGATATTATATAAGCTCTGTCTACTATTCTCAGTGTTTCATACACGTTGTGATCAGTAATTACTATACCTATGTTCTTCTGCTTCAAAATGTGAATTATTTTTTGTATTTGTTCAATAGTTATGGGATCTACTCCACTGAATGGCTCGTCCAGCAAAAGAAATTTGGGATTTATTATCATAGTTCTTGCTATTTCTACTTTTCTTCTTTCTCCACCTGATAGTGTGTATCCCAAGTTTTTCCTAACATTTATTAATCCAAACTCTTCTAATAACTCTTCTATTTTTTGGTTAATAAATTTCCTGTCTTTGTAATAGTATTCCAGTACTAATTGAAAATTTTCTTCTACTGTCAATCCTCTGAATATTGAGCTTTCTTGTGGTAAATATGATAGACCGTACATAGCTTTTTTGTATAATGGCAGAAAAGTTACGTCATCATCATTAATTAGTATTCTACCATTGTTTGGTTTTGTAAGACCTACCAACATGTAGAAAGTTGTTGTCTTTCCTGCTCCGTTTGGACCTAATAATCCAACTATTTCACCTTGTCTTATTTCTAAACTAACATTGTTTACCACAACCCTTTTTGAATATATTTTTTTTAGGTTGTAAGCTTTTAGAGTATCCATTAATGTTTTATGGAGAGTTAAAGTTTTTACCTAATACTACAAAAGAAGGCTTATCTACTTCTTCAAACGTTAATACGAATCCATCTGGATATTTTTGCATATCAATTATTCTTCCTCCAAATATACTACTTTCTTTGACTGTTCCGTCTTGTGATAAGGTTTTTATACTATTTGATTGGTCAAACAATATTAATTCTTTTTCATTAAAGTCAAACCATATTTGGTTGTAATTTCCTTCTAAGTCTATAATTTTTACTGCAGAGCCATTTAATGTATATATTCCAACTTTTCTTTTGTTCATTGAAATATAGTGTAGAACTACAAATTTATTTGAACCGACATCTAAACTATACACTGCTTCGTTAAATTTTATGTTCTTTTGGTTTGACCATCTCATCCATAAGAATTTAGAGTATGTGAAAATAGAAATAAAAACGTTGTTTGCAACATAAACTTGATCATTTTTTATAACAACGTCAAAAAATTTTACTAATCCTTTCTGATTTAGTAAAGTTATCTTTCGTGTGTTTTTTTCATATTTGAAGTATCTTATTGAATAATCTGTGAATATCAGAAAATATGTTTCTGCTTCATTTTCTTTGAATACTTTTATATCTTTGATTTTTTGGTTAAAACTGAATTCTGTCTCTTTTTTCAAAAGAATACAGTCCATTATATGAATCCTATTTTCTTTTGATAAAGCTATTTTATCAGAAGATATGAAAAAGGCATTATCATAATACTCTTGAAACTCGTATTTCTTTATTAATTTTTGCTCTTCTAAATTGAATAAGTAATATTTATTATAATTATAAAGAAAGCATGCATACTTTTCATTGGGAGATATACTCAATGATACTACTAATTTAGATAAAAGTGAAATGTATAATAAGAAAATAAAGGTATACTTTATGTAGAGGTTAGAAATTTTTATTTTCCTCATATTTAAGTAAATTATCTGTTTTGCTTGTAAAACCTTCTAAAAATTATGCATTTACATAAATTTTTATTGTTCTATTGGTGTTATATTGTTTTCTTCCAGTTTATATTCCTGGCTGCAATATGTGCATTTTGTATGGTTTTGTTCAAATTTTAGTGTTGTTCCACATTTGCATACCCATCCTATTTGTTTTGTGGGGACTCCTACAACTAGTGCATGATCGGGCACATCTCTGTTTACTACTGCTCCTGCTCCTATCAGGGCGTATTTACCAATTGTTATTCCACATATTATTGTTGAATTTGCTCCAATTGTTGCTCCCTTCTTTACTATAGTTGATCTAAACTCGTTTTTCCTTTCTATGAAGGCTCTGGGATTGTATACGTTTGTGAATACACAGGATGGCCCACAGAAAACATCATCCTCTAGGGTAACCCCTTTGTATACGGAGACGTTGTTCTGAATTTTACAATTGTTTCCTATTTTTACATCTGGGCCTATCATGACATTTTGTCCAATAATAACATTTTCTCCAATTTCTGTGTTTTTAAGGATATGGCAAAAGTGCCATATTTTTGAGTTTTTACCTATTTTAACGTTTTCATCGATGTAGCTACTTTCATGAATAAAATAATTGGAGTTGGATGAATATGAAGGCTTTTTATTTTTTATGGATTCCTCTGATTTTTCTATTATCCTTAGAACTCTTATAGCTTCATCTGCATTTGTCAGAGGTTGTTTATTATTATTGATACATTCTATAAAATGTAGTATTTCATTATGGAGTGGCTCGGATTTTTCGGTTTCTATTATTTGGTAATCTAGTTTTTGGGCGATTGGTATTTTACCTTCTTTCCATTCTATTTTATGTGGATAAAAAAACAATTTTTCCTGTGATAGATCATCGAAAACTATCATTCCATTAGAGCCGATGACCGTTAGTTTATGTTCTTTAAAGGGGTTAAGCCAACTAACAAATATATGTGCTTTGACATTGTTTGAAAATTCCATTGTTGTCAAAGTTATATCAAAAATATTTTCTGTAATATAGGATCCAGCAAAAGCTGTCACATTTATAGGTTCTTCTTCTAACAAATACAGAATTACTGATATATCATGTGGTGCGAATGACCATAAAATGTTTTCTTCTGTTCTTAATTTTCCTAAGTTGAGTCTATTTGAGTATATGTATTGTATTTTGCCCAGCTTACCATGCTTAATTAATTCTTTGAGTTTTCTTACTGCAGGATGATAGAGGAGTAGATGACCTATCATTAAAATTGTCCGGTTTTGTTCCGATAGTGTCTTTAATTCTGTAGCTTGTTGTGTATTAAGGGCTAATGGTTTTTCTACGAATACATGTTTTTTGGCTTTTAAAAAAAATTTTGTCAATTCGTAATGTGTTGAAGCTGGTGTGGATATTAAAACTGCATCACTTGTTATTAAATCTTCTATGTTTGATGCAATGGTTACTCTTCTATTTTTTATATCTTCAGAATATTTTGATAAAATGTATTTGGATCTGTTTTTATCTGTATCGAAAATTAAAAATGAATCTATATTTTCATTATTTTTTAATATTTTTATTACGTTTCTGAATATGTTTTCACCCCAATATCCTAGTCCTATTTGTGACAGTTTATACTTACTCATTAGTTTATATAATTCTACGAAAAAATTTCTTATCTTTCTGAAAGGGAAGGGGATTGAGGAAAACAAAATTAATTATTGTGATGAGTGTAGTTGATATTATTGTTGATTTGTTGAAAATAAAATCTATAACGGGTTATGAGGATAATTTAAAAAAATATATTATTGACTTTATAAAAGATAGGCTTAATTTTCAGGTTATCAGGAATAATATTGTTGCTTATCCTAAAAATGATAGAGGTAGGTATCTCGTTGCTTTTGTAGGCCATATAGATACTGTGGATAATGCTAATAATAAAGATGGTATAATGGAAGGGGATAAGATTTTTGGGCTTGGTGCCAGTGATATGAAAGCTGGTATTGCTGTTATGTTATCTCTTATAAATAAGTTTAGTAATTTACCACTATTGTGGGTTTTTTACGACAAGGAAGAAGGTAAGTACGATGATAACGGATTGAATTTGGTTTTCCAAAATTTTGGTGATCTTCTAATGAAACCTAATTTTGCTATTATTTTGGAACCAACTTCTAACAATATAGAAATGGGTTGTAACGGTGTTATCAATTACGGGATATGGATTAGAGGTAAATCTGGACACTCTGCGAGGAGGAATACCTATCAGAATCCTTTTTACCTTTCACTTCCAATTATTAAATATTTAGAGAGTTACCAACCTGAGGAATACAAGAAAGTAATAGTAGTTGCCGATAAAAGTTATGAGTTATCTTTTGTTTCGAATGCAGTTATTACGCAGATAAAGGGATTAAACGATCTATATACTGAAAATGGTTTTAGAAATGTTGTTCCAGAATACTGTTTCTTAAATGTTAATGTTAGGTATACTCCAAATTACGAGTTTGCTGATTTTAATGAATATTTTAGGAAAAATTTGGGAAAGTATGAAATTTTTAAACTGGACGTTACTGATTATGCCCCTGCTGGAAAAATAGTAATAAATAAATATTTAGAATATTTTCTTGATTGGTATCTTAATAATGGAGATTTTGGGGTTTTTGCAAAGCAAGCTTGGACAGATGTTGCAAGGTTTACTTTGCATGGTATTCCTGCTATCAATTTGGGGCCAGGAGAACCTACGCAAGCCCACCAAGTTAATGAGTATACCCACATATCTAAGATGGAACAGTTAGAATTAATTCTTAGCAAATATTTGATGAGTTTAAGGATATAGAAAACATTTGTACCATTTTTCTTTCTTTTTGTAAAATAAGACTCTTTTATGTAGCCTGAAGGGTTTTTCTTTCCATATTTCTATCTCTTGAGGTTTGATAATAAATCCTCCCCAATTTGGAGGTTTGTCTACATCTTTATTTTTGAATTTTTCCAAATATAATTCGAACAGTTCTTCTAGTTTTCGGTAACTTTCTAATTTTTTTGATTGCTTTGATATATAAGCTGATATTTGTGACTCTTTGGGTCTACTTTTAAAGTATTTTATTGATTCTTCTTCAGGTATTTTTTCGGCTATTCCTCTTACCCTTATCTGTGTTCTTAATTTTTCCCAGAAGAAAACCAGTGATACAAATGGGTTTTTCTGTATTTGAGTTAGGTTTATTTTTTGAGCATGTTGATATAACTGCAACATTGTGATATCTTAAACCTATGAGCTTTGATTTTTCAAAGTAGTATTGAATTATTTTTATGGGGTTATCATTCATGTGGTATTTGTTTTCATTTCTTTGTTTCTTCTCTGTGCTATTTTTTGTGTGAAATTTTCTATACCGTTTTTTATTGATTTGTAGGCGTAATATGATATACCAACTATATCTCCGACTAATGCTATTCCTATTAGGTATGGTGCAGCTGTTGCCAGGGCTGGTAGACTAAATGCTGCTGCGGCTGCTCCTACCACACCTAATAAATCAGTTATAACCCTACCTCCGCTAACTCCCAAGTCTATTTTTTTCTCTTCCAG
>JAOABG010000073.1:0-5418 GCA_026418475.1 bacterium
TGATAGTATTGATGATGGATCTTGATAGATGTTGTTAGTATTGATAGTTTTGAAATTACTTAAGCTAATTGTATCTTCTGGTAAAGAACTTGTTGAAGAATAGTTCGGAATTATGTTAGGTAAATTTGTATTTATATTATTAAAGTTTAGATTATTAATTTTCATGTTGTTTTCCTCCTTATGTAAAAGATTATATACTTATTATTTTTTTTAAAAGGGGGTTTTCAAAATGCAAGCAGATTTTTGTGAAAAAATTAAAATAGTTCCTAAAAGTTTTTCTATTTTGTTACTAAATATTTTTCATTATCTTTTTGAGTTTTTCTATTAATTTAAGGTTTTCTGGTTTTTTGAAGTATTCTTTAATTTTGGCGGCTATTTCATCTCCTATTCCTTCGATTGATGTTAATTCCTCTATACTTGATTTGATTAGGTTATCTATATTTTTAAACTTTTGTGCTAATATTTTGGAATTTTTCAGTCCTATTTCTGGTATGCCTAGCCCATATAAAATGTTTTCAAATGGTTTGTTTTTGCTCTCCTGTATTGAATGGTAGAGTTTTGATGCTGATTTTTTGCCTAAATTTCCAATAACTGCTAAATCTGATGGTTTTAGGTAATACATATCGGCTATACAGGAAACCAATTTGTTTTTAACCAGTTTGGAGATTATTCCATCAGATATATCTACGTTCATTGCTTCTTTACTGAACCAATGTGTTATTTGTGCGATGATTTTTGCTTGACAGCCAGTATTAGTGCAGATTATGAATGGTCCATCTTCTATCAATTCTGATTTGCAGGATGGACAATTTGTTGGTTTACTTATTTCTTGTATTTCTTCTGTCCTTAACTCGGTTATCACTTTTACTATTTCAGGTATAACTTTTCCTGCTCTTCTTATTTCCACATAATCTCCTTTTTTTATATCTTTACTCTTTAAGTATTCAAAGTTGTGTAGGGAGACATTTCTTATTGATACTCCTTCTATATTGACTGATTCTAGGATTGCTACTGGGGTTATTATACCTGTTCTTCCAACCTCAAAAGACACATCTCTAATTCTTGTTACTGCAATATTGGTATGGAATTTATATGCTATTGCCCATTTGTAAGTTTTTAGAGTGTTTCCCATAGTTCTGTGAAAATCAATTCTGTTTAGTTTGAATACCACTCCGTCTATATCAAATTCCAAGTTTTCCTTTATTTTGTTTGCATATTCATAGTATTCTTGGAGTTCATCTATATTTTCATATGAATTTATCTTACAAGTTTTGTATAAAGGGCTTACTATAAATTTATGTTCTTCAAGTAATTCAAAAATTTCTGATAGATTGTGTTTTATTATTGTCTCTTCCATGTTTTTATCGAAGAATTTCATATCGTAAGCAAAAAAATTCAGGTTTCGTTTGGCTGTTACAAGTGGATCAAGTTGTCTTAGGCTTCCACTGGCGGCGTTCCTGGTGTTACTAAATTTGGGTAGTCCTTCTTTTTCTCTCTGTTCATTTATTAAATCTAAATCTTTTTTATACAAGATAACTTCTCCTTTGACCTGAATATATTCAATGTTAGTTGAATCATAATAGATTACGATTGGTATTGTTTTTATTGTTTTTGCGTTTAGGGTTACGTCTTCTCCGTAGTTTCCATCACCTCTTGTTAAAGCCCTGTAAAGAACAAATTTATCTTTTTCTTTCCTATACACTAATGATAGACTAACTCCGTCGAATTTAAGTTCACACATGAAATCTATCGTATTTTGTTTTAATGTTTTGAATATGCTTTTTATATATGTTTTGAGTTCATCTTTTTCATAGATTGTTTCTAAACTTAGGACTTGTGATAGATGCTTTTCTTTTTTGAATTCTTTTGAAATAGAGTGTGTTATACGTTGTGTTGGTGAGTATGGTTTTATAATACCTGACTTTTTTTCTAATTCTTTTAGTTTGTTGAGTATTGCATCATATTCTTGATCTGATATCTCAGGGTCTTGTAAAACGTAGTATCTCCAATTGTGGTAGTTGATTATTTTTATGAAGTTTTCTATTTCTTGTTCTATTTTATTTTGATCCACAGATATATTTTACTCCTTCTTTAGTATAAGCATTGTGGGGTGTATTTGCTTTTACTTCTATCAGTTGTCCAGGTGTTAAGAAAAATTCAATCGTTTCGTTGTTTTCTTTTACTTTAATTAATGTTGAACCTTGAAGAATATATCTTACTTCGTTATTTGGATGTGTATGCCATTCATAGAAAGTTTCTGGACTATCTTGCCAAGTGTATAAATTTTTGTATCCCATTTCCTGAAGTTTTTTGAATGCTTCTTTTTCATTCATTATTCCTATATCTTTAATCATTTTTTACCTCCTCAATGACAATTCCAATTCAGAATTGTATGGGTTTACATTTTTGATTTTGAATTCCAATGTATCATTTGGTGATAGTTTTATATTATCCTTCAAAATTCCAATAATATTGAAGTCGGAAAGGTAGACCCTTGTTTTATTTTTATCAGTATCTAAAACTATTCCTTTAACGTTAGCTTTGTAATTTTGTAGAAATTTAAGTAAGAAATACTTATTTCTGATTGATTGAAGGTATTGTGCTCTTTGGAGATTGGACTCTATTTCTCCTAACATATATAGAATATTATCTGTTGAAAGGTATGTTGAGTTGGTTATAAATGATACTAACTGATTTTGTGTAAGTAGATCAAGAAATCTCCTTATAGGTGAAGTTACAGTAGTGTATAAATCCAATCCCAATCCACTGTGAAACTTGGGAATTATTGAAAATTCTATCTTATTAAAATATTTTAACTGGTTTAACATATCGACAATATTGTTTATTGGTATTATCTTATTTGGTTCTTTTTGAGATCTGTATATAATTGGAATTTTGTTTTCATTCATAAATTTTGCTGTATGGTAGTTTGTTAAAATCATCGCTTCAGAAACTAAGTCTCTTGTTGGAGTCATCTCAATTCTATTTATTTTTAATTTGCCACTTTCTGATAATTTGGTGACAACTTCGGGTAATGTTATAGAAGTGGCTCCGTTTTGGAGCCTGAAATTTTTGTAATTCATCATCAGATTATACAGCCAAACCCAAAACTCATCCTCCTGACTTATTAGCTTGTCAATTTGTTCATAAGTAAACCTATGTTTTACTTTGATAGTTGAAATTATTGGTTCAAATGTAGTTATATGCAAATTATATTTGGATATTTCGAATCTAAAGGTTACTGAGTCTTTGATCTCGTCCTTTTTTAGACTGAATTTTTCCTCTGATAATGAAGGTGGTAACATTGGTATTATCTGATCTGGCAGATATAATGTCTGCATTCTTTTGAGTGCTTTTTTAAATAGTGAGCTTTCTGGAGGTATATAATATGAAACGTTTGATATATGAACATATAGAATTATCTTGTTTTCTCTGAATTCCACACTTATTGCATCATCAAAATCTCTTGTATCTTCAGAATCTATTGTAAATGTATCAAGATGGGTTAGATCAACTGAGAAAGGTATACATGTTTGCCTTTGGGCTATTTCCAAAGATTCTATTAATTCTTCTTCACTAAATGGCGGGAATTTTAGCCTGTGGAATTCGTAAAAATAATCGGGATCTATGAGGTTATTTTTAACCAGTATTTGGAAAAGTTTTGATGGCTCTTCTAAACTTTTTTCTTTCAATGTATCTTCTATGAGGTTGTCATTTATCTTGGATATGAGAATATCTTTGAGCTTTTCTACCCATTTTTGATCTTGTTCTTGTATTTTTTCGGAGTTGATCAGTTTGGTTAAAGTTTGACTAAGTTCTTTTTGTTTCTCTATTTTCTCTTGTTGTTTTTTTTGCCTACTAAGTATTTCATTTACTTCTTTTGATGTTAATCTTTCTATTTTATCTGATTCAACTATTTTAAAGAAGTTATTGGTTTCTATTATTTTTCTATAGAGTGCTGCTATTTCGTCATCCGAAGGTTTTTTAGCTAAGTATATTTCGGCAATAAATTTAACATCGTATTTTGGTTTTCCACCCAAGGTTTGATCATTCTCATCCAATATTTCCCATATTTCTTGAAGATTGAATATTTCTTTAAGTTTATTTCTGAGTTTATTCTTTTCATCTATTTTGTCTATGCTATTGTTATCACTGTAGGTGTCAATGTATATTATCTCATTATGATTTATTACTTCTTCTTTCAGTGTCGGTATGACTACATATATTTTCTTACCTTTAACTTCTTTAATAAATGCACATAAAGGTTTACCTTTATAGATTATTTCTGCTAAATGTCCTATTGTAATGTATCTATTCAGTTCCATAGATTTAATTTTGTTTGTTGTTTTATTTGAATTTTGAATCTGAATTTCGCAAGAGTTTTTATAGGCCATAAATTACATTCACTATTTTTGTCTTATTCCCTTCAATACCATTCGTGGGATTGTAATGTTTAAAAAGGTAATCGTCTAAGTGAAAATGAATTCAATTTACATGATAAGAATAATTATTTCTGAATTTTCTTCATTAGATAGAGTTAAATATACTATTGAAGGTGAATCGTATGAAACTGATTGTTTTGATATTAAGGGTGAATTGGGTAATTTTTTCCCTTATGATAGTCTAAATCCATTGCAAACCGTTTTTTATAAGTATTATAGAAGTCAATTTAAAAATGTAATAATTTCAACCCCAACATCTTCTGGAAAATCTGGTGTTATTTATTTGGCACTTGAAAAACATTTTAATGATCAATTTAAGGGTTTCATTTATACGTCTCCTACTAAAGCTTTGATTGAGGAAAAATTCAGAGAATTTAAAAGCTTCTATGGCACCAAAAATTTAACCGTAGATATAAAGACTGGAGATTATATTTCTAAAAAGATAAATCCTTTGACTAACATAATTTGTACGACTTATGACAGTCTGGCTATAGCGATGAGAAATCAGAATGAATGGATAGATAAAAACTTCATAGTTATAGACGAGGTTCATAGCTTGGTTTCTAATTTAGGTAAATTTCTAGTTGAAATACTGGCTCTTTCTAAAAACTATTCTATTCCTCTTATTCTCCTGTCTGCCACTTTACCTGTTTTGGATGATTTACAAAAATATCTTAATCCTGATTTGGTTATTCTGAGTAATTACAGGCCTGTAAAAATAAACCGTTTTTCTGTGTTTCTTGATAGCAAATACCTAAGAGATTTCAATTTTGAAATAAAAACTAATAAAACTAATGAAAGAGCTATACTTTATGTTTTGAATTGTGCTTTGCAAAGAGCACAAAATATAAATGGTTGTTGGGAAACTGAAAACAGTTGGTATTTTGAGAATGGCACGCTTTATGTGAATTTGGGCATAGGCATCAATGCTCAATCGCCTGAAGTTAAAATCACATTTTCTTGTGACATATTGAAG
>JAOABG010000073.1:5428-5946 GCA_026418475.1 bacterium
ATATTTGTTTGGTCTAAAAGCTTGGGATGGAATTTCCTGAAATTTGCCTCCATAATAGGACTAAAAATAAAGAATCAAACTTTAAACTTTGAAATCAATAAAGAAATAAAATACGATATAGGTATTGCTTTTCATAATGCTGATATTCCTTTAGATGAGAGACAGATAATTGAGCAGGAATTCAGAGATGAGTCTTCCGATTTGAGAATTTTGGTGGCCACCCAAACTTTGGCTCTTGGTGTTAACCTACCTGCAGATACGGCTTTTATAAATATTAAATCTTATTATGAAAATGATGGTTTTCAGATTTTACCCTCTGTTCTGGATATCTTACAGGAGGAAGGAAGAGTTGGTAGGTTCGGACTGAGAACTGAGGGAAATAGCTTCAGAGTATTCTGGAGTGTACCGTCCAATTTGAGAAACTATCTCATAAATATTGAGAATGTATATCACAGATACGATAAACATTTTTCAAATAGCTCTTTCTATAATATATTGTCAGTACTCATACTTTCATC
>JAOABG010000074.1 GCA_026418475.1 bacterium
GTTACTCAGGATATTAATTAACACTTCAATTAACAAGGTATTATAGAGCCATAGGAAAGGAAAGTGTTTAACTACCAGAATAATATAAATAGATAAATTATGATAAAAAAAAGTTTATGTTAAAAACTTCAGATCCATAAAAGAGCAAGAAATCGAACTAGCTCCATTAGTAGTATTATATGGTCCAACTTCTTCGGGAAAAACATCTCTTCTGTATAGCATACTAACATTTAAAAATTTAGTTACAAAACCGAATCAGTACTATTCTGAAATATTTAATTGGTTTTATTAACTTGGGTGTATTTGAACAAGTAGTATTCAGAAACCGAGTAAATGATCCAATTGAAATACAAATTAATAACGAAAGTGGATCCTAATCAATACAGATTGATTTACCATAGTCAACCCAAAGATCCTGTAGATGAAAAAAATTTTGAAATACAAAATAGATTTAACAGCATTATTGAAGAAATAAGAAAGGTAGATATAGCACCACAAAAAAGAGGTTTCTTTAGCTTTCAATACTATATGACCACTACATCAAATATATCAGTATCTGATTTAGAAGTAGCCTCAATAATAGCCTCATCTAACAAACTGCAAATTGATATATCATATTATCTTGAAGAAATAGCTTCTTTAGAATTTAGAGTATACACTTCGGTAGGAAGCGGAAATTCTCCATCTGTATCATTTCTTCAAACAAGACCTAAAGGATCAAGAGAATTTACATCTATTGTAAATGAGGGCTTTGGAATAAACCAGTTAGTATATATGTTAGCAAAAATCCTATATCAAGGAAACAAATTAGTCATGATAGAAGAACCAGAAGTACATTTACATCCGGAAATAATTAGAAACTTTATCAGAAATCTTTGTAAAATACTTAGTGAGTACAAAGGGAAAAAGCAGATAATAATAACAACTCATTCAGAAAATGTTGTCTCGGCACTCTTAGGAGCAGTAAAACAAAAAATAATAACTCCTGAAGACATAAAAGCCTATCTGGTAAAAGAAAATGGAGAAACTAGGTTTATTAAACAAGAAGTTAATCAAGAAGGTCGAATAGAGGGAGGACTAGCAAATTTTGCAATTGCTCAGCTAGAAGATATTAAAATATTGCTTGATATACATGATGAGTAGTAAACAAACTAAAGAATCCCTTGTAATTATACTGGATGAATGGTTCGCTCATTACTTACTCAAGAAGACTGATTTGAAGGAAGAAGAAGAAAAAGAAGCACAAAGAAAAGCTATACTGTTATATACCAAAATCTATAAGAAATGTGATAGAATAGCTATCTCTTCAAAGTTGTATAAAAAAATTAGCAATTTTTATAGTAAAATAAAACCTTATTCAACTTTACTTCCAAATACAAGATCAAAACAAAATATTGGTAACAACAGATAAAGATATTCACGATGCCCTTGTGAAACAAAACATAAATGTAATACTCCTAGAAAAATTTCTTGAAGAATATCTGTAGTTAGAGTGATTAGAGTGTTTGTCCTGGATATTCGAATTGCTTGTTTAGTTGTAAAAAACGAGCTATAGGTATAAAAACAGACCAATCTTGCTAATAATCAAAACATTTGGTGGGTTCTCCCCTACCCTACTCTCAAATCTAGAATAAAAATTGTTTATTATATAAAGGATAAACAAGTGGGGAAAAGAATACTAAAGAGAGAATTAAATACAAGGCAATGAATACTAAAATTTAGCGTTTGTACAGTGTATAGGTGGTTAAAAAGATTAGACAATTACGAGAAAGCTTTAGTTCAACTAAGAAAAGCAGTATTAATCTACAAACAGAAAGAAATTAATGAACTGGAACAACAAGGGTTAATAAAAGCATTTGAATATACGTTTGAACTATCTTGGAATTTGATGAAAGATTACTTGATATTCCAAGGTATTTCTGGTATTTCAGGATCAAGAGACACAATAAAAAATGCATTCAAATTTGAAATAATTGAAGATGATAAAGTATGGTTAGAAATGATTGAAGCAAGAAATTTGACAACACATACCTATGATGAAGAGTTAGCAAAAGAAATAGCAAAAAAAATAGTAGACAAATACTATAGCGTTTTAGAAAAACTATTGAAAAAATTTAAGCAAATAAGAGAAATATATGAAAAAACCTTATGATTTCGGACTATCAGAAGAAATCCTACAACAAATAAAATCAGTTTTCAAGAAATATGGAGAAATACAAAAAGCCTCCATCTTTGGTTCTAGAGTAACTAATGAATATAGAAAAAATTCAGACATAGATATTGTAATATACTCCCCAAACTTAGATCTATCAACTTATCTGCTAATTCTATCCGAACTTAATCAAATTAATACTCTTCTAAATATAGATCTTATCCATTATGAAAGGATAAAAAATACAAAACTAAAAGAAGATATACAAAAAAAATCTGTTGAAATATACTCCAAGGCAGAATAAAGGAATCTTTATCCTTGATCTTCTCCAGCATGAGTAAAAAATTTCCATTCTATCATTGTAGATAGAGAAGTTACCATTGGCATCAGTTCTTTTGAAGAAATTAGAACTGGCAAATATTATTAGGATTTCCCCTTGAAAGTATTGGGATTAGAATAATAAATATCCTGTAATCAAAATTGACTTCTACATGGAAACTTTTCCTCCTCAAAACTTTATCAACTTTATTCAACAGTAACTCTATCACATCTTATAACATAAATTTTAATCCAAACCTTGACTTTCAGAAAAACTTCAACGAAATGAAATAATATATATAACATCTATAACAAAACCGATAAAACTATAGTTTTTCTTATTGATGAATATGATAAGACCACTCTTGATTTCATCGATGAAACTGATATTCCTATTGATAAATAGCTCAAATTTGTTTTCATCTGAATGACATTTCCCTTGACAGATAGTATTCCTCTATTTGTAGTTACACTCATAGTGAAATAATTAATACGTGTATAGAGAAATAGAGCCCATTAGACAACTCTTTTGATGTTCTACTTTATCTGCAAAGAAGAGATTTCAGACTTTTTCTCATCAAAATCCTACAACAAAAACAGTTCTATATTCAACAAACAGAATATGAATTGTCCTATCCTAACAAGGAAGTAAAAGTCGCACTTAATACTCTGATTACCAACTATTTTCATTCTTAATCTCATTTGGTTACAAAGCAACTCAAAGACATTTTTTATAACTCACAAATTGAACAGTTAATAAATTTTCTAGACAACCTGTTTGCTCAGATTCCTTTCGAATGGTACACTAACACTTTTCAAATAGATGAAGACATTTCTTCTACTGGTAACATTGGCTTAACTGTCCTACACCAAAACACAGCTTACATTTTTGAGTTCAAAGTTGAAAAAAGAAAATCCTATTGAGCAAATTCTTTCCAAACAGTATTTCAACAAATACCTAAATTACGAAAAAATCTTGGCTATTGGTATCGTTATCGACTCCTCTTCCAAAATAGTTTACCCTGTTTTTCTGAACTTATCTCATCTTTTAGTCTTTCTTTTGAATACAGAAAGACATGTATGAGTTTTTTCTCTTTGCTATCATCTGGCAAAGTTTCAGAAATAGCCTGTGCTACGTATCCAGTTGATATCAGAATTTCTTTTATTTTTTCTCTTTCATCCTTTTCAGTTAGTAGCAATACATAGTGTAAAACATCTATTAATTCATTCTTTTCTTCTACTATTTTTTCTAAGTCTTCTATTTTTCTTTCTGTTGGACCCAGTATTTTTATTTCTTTTCCTTCTTTACTTTCTCCATATGCCCAACGATATAGAACATAAAACCTGGATAGATTTGACAATATACCCGCAAACTGCTCAGATAATATCTGTTTCACAACATATTCAGTTACAGCCTGTCTGACAAAATCAAGCAACTTATCCGCTTTTATCTCATCCCCTTCGTAATTCATAACCTTTCTTTCCATAACCTGTCCAATTTCTTTTCCAAATGATCTTTTATTTCATTTTTTATCTCTTCAAACCAACCCAATTCCTCTTTTTCCACCTTCCTTGCCACTATGTAGATTGACGAAGCTAAAGAAGCAGTATTCTTGGCATTTAATCTTGACTTCATTTCGGTATCAATTGGCCAAGTTGCAGTAACAACAAAACCTGCATCCAAAGTTGATTTATGTGTATACACTACCAAGAGTATACCATTTGTCTTCAACACTCTGTTCATCTCTTTGAAGGCGTTGTAAATATTTTTCTCAAAAAATTCTTTTGAAGTCTTAGTATTTCCATGTCTAACAGGATTTACCACTATTTCCTGAGATCTTGGAGTTAGAGGGGTTGAAAACAATTCAGGATATAAATCTCCTATTGATCTCTTAAGCCAAACATAAAAGAAGTCTGATAGTTCTGAATACATAATATTATCATAGTAAGGAGGATCAGTGAATATAGCATCAAAATAGTTATCATCATATGGAAGTGAAGTTGCTGAGAAGTTAGACACATTTGCAAAATTTGATAATTTTGAAAGCCATGAAAGAGTTTCTATACTATTCTGATAGTATAATGAATTTTTATCTTCAATGAATGGATTTTTTTCTCCGTAATCCCAAATCATTGGCAAGGCTTGCCTATCAAAAACTCTTTCATATGATAAATTATCAGGTCTCCATCTAGTCAAAATTGATGAGTATGTTATTAATTTATTCAAAAATAATGATAGATAGCTAATAAGTGATATCCTATATTCACGATTTTTGCTTACATCTGTCATCATATTTTTGTCTAGAATTAAATAAATCTCCCCATTTTTTTATTCCATATCTTATTTGGCGCCTCTGTTCTAATGAATTTTGTTCTAGATCTTCATCAGGTATTGGATCCATTCCCCACTCTTCCATTAACCGATTTCTTTTTTCTTCCAAATACTTTTCAGCTTCTTTGTATACCTCTATATCTTTTTCAGTAGCCAATCTATATTTTTCTCCTTTTCCTGTGGATAAAATTACTGCAACCATCCTTTGACCAGATTTTCCTTCTTGAAAAGCTTTCTAACTGTTTTGTCATCCACAGTAGAACCACATACCAAACATTTAGCTATAGCTTTCGATATGGTTCCCTGATCAGCATTGAAATCCTTTGGAATTGGATTATCCTGACCCACTATTTCAAACTCAACCCTATTTTCAACAACCTTAGGCATAAGTGCTACTTTTTTATTCTCCTTTCTTGCAAGCCAGAAATTGGAAGTTAATGGTATATCAGCTTCACAAAGAGGATTTGCACATTTTATTATCCTCATCCAGTAATATCCTACAGGAACTGAACCATCTGGATCGTTGGGATAGAACTTACCCACTTCTTTCCTTACTTCATCTATCAACCATTTACTCCATTTTTTCAGATCTTCCGTAAGAATATTTTCGACTTTCCTTCTTATTTTTGATTCTGCATCAAAATACCTTTCCTCAATTTCACCAGCCTTACCATACTTTTGTGGATATTCCAAAGTACATTTTTGTATTAGAACTGCTACAGGATTATAATCTCCGGTATAAGTTTCTAATCCTAGTCTTAAGCACTCAAGAGGTATAGATCCTCCTCCACCAAAAGGGTCAAGAACCTTTAATACTTTCCCCTCATTAGCTTCTAAGATATTTTTTTTGCTTTTTCTATTATATCTGATCTGGTTGAGTTTTCCCACTTGGATAAATCTACTATGAAACTTCTTATTTTGTCTCTCTCTAACTCATCATCAGGTAATGGAATTAGGGAGGCATATACTGTTGCTCTTGAAGAAGCAAGTGGTCTTCTCGCCCACCAAATATGTAATGTTGATATATGTC
>JAOABG010000075.1:0-5239 GCA_026418475.1 bacterium
TATCATATCTCACCGACCCACATCATGGAGTCTGGCATTCATTTTTAGGTCCTTATAAGTATAATAATTGGGATTATGATTATAATTTCGGTTTTGTTTTTGCATCAGAAGAATCAAAAGATACTCTACATATAATTAAGAAATTAGAAGAGAAAAATAACTATATAGTAGGAATTAGATATTTTTCTAATGAACTTGGAGGTAAAATAATCTTATCTATAGGAAACCGCTCTTTCGATATATCAACGAAGAGTAAACTTAATAGATTTAGATGGATATTATTTGAGACTAAATTAGAGGAAGGGTATCATAATATTAGTATAAGTAACTTAGATGGTAGAAACGCTATAAATGCTATATTTATTATACCTAAAAATGATTTTGAAATATTAAAAAGGAAAATTGAGAACAATTTAAAATATGATTTTCATATACTCTACCCGCTAGAATTTTATGTCTTTCGGGATGAAAAAGGTGATTACATATTAAATTTGACTGTATTATTCGATGGAAATTACACGTTAATTTCTAACAGTGGAATTAGAAATATAAAAGATTACGAGAAAAATATGGATATAGATTTAAATAAAACGAAAAATATACAGCTTGTAAGTGGAAATTACTTAGTATACTTTGATTATTTATACAATAATTTAATAGATAATCCATCGTTTGAAAAATATTTGATAAATCGAATGCCGATAAATTGGTATACGAAGAATGAAACCTTTGATATTTATGAAATATATCTTGATAACTCTACAAAAATTCATGGAAATTACAGTTTATCTGTTATAGTAAAAAATAGTCTAAATAATTCTTGGAGTTGGATAAAAACAGATGTAAAAATAAATTCTTCTAAAAGTTATACATTAGAAGCTAACATAAAATGTGAAAACATTATGCAGGTACATGTTGGTGTTGATGCTTACTTAAACAAATCTACTTTTAGAATAACTAATGTTCCATATGGTTTTGATTGTAATAGTCTAAATTGGACTAAATTCGCTGATGATATAGTATTATATAAATATGAAAATATATCCACTATATCAATAATTTTAAATGCTGGTTGGAAAAAAGATGATAAAAAGAATGTATCTATAGCATGGTTCGATGATTTAAAACTATATGAAAAATCAGTTAAACCTTTTCTATTATTAAGTATGTCTAAAAGGATTAATAAAACTAACTTTGGAGATGGTTATTCTAATATAAAATACTACTTAGAAATCAATCCAACCCTCTGGAAAGTCTATGTAAACTCCACCGAACCCTTCATGCTTTCATTCGCAGAATCTTACGACCCAGGCTGGGAAGCACGAGTCTACAAAAACGGCAAAAAAGTAGAAACAGTAAAATCAATACCATTATACGGCGTCATAAACGGCTTCTGGATTAATACCACAGGAGAAGACTTGGAAATAGTTATAAGATACAAGCCTCAAGACTATTTCGAGTTTGGCTTTGCAATCTCAGGTATAACATTTACCTCATGTATTGCTTATCTAATATACGATTGGAAAAAAGATTTCTTCGATAATCTGTTCGAAAAAGTTTTTCACAAGAAATACAAATACAAGTATAGACCTAGAAAAAATTAAAACCGAACTTGATTTAACTAAACCGATCATAAACAATTTAAGAAAGAACCCTATCAATAGAATTAATTGGTTTTTGAGAAAGATGAAAATGTAAAAAGATACATAAAGGAAAATATTTTGGAAATATATGGCTGAAAGTTTTGGCATAAGAAATCTGGATTTGTTGAAAATTTTGATAGAAATCTTTTCAAGAAATTCTGATATTGATACTAAATTATGATAAACTCGCAAAAGATTAAGAAACAAAATAACGATTATGAATTACATAAGCTATCTTGAATTTTCCATGCTAATAAAACTTGTGAAAAACATAAGAAAAAGTTTGATTTCATAATTGAGAAAATTAAAAAAGGTTTATGTGACAAACAAAGTTTTTATATATGCTTTTGAAGAAGACCAAATGGAAAAATTTTTGAAACATATGTTTGTAATTTTTTTGATTTAGAATTCTATTTTGGAAACTCTCTTGAATTGGATTTCATAAAAAAAGATAAAGAATTAACCGCAATAGAAGTTAAATCAAGAGTAGTCGAAAGAGATATTGAAATTATTAAGAAAAATTAGGCATAAAAAAAGCAATGATAATAACAAGCGAGCAAAATATTTTTTCTAAAAACTCCAAAGTTGTGCCAACATATTTTGTGAGTTCGTTATTTTAAAAAATTTCAAAAAAACTGAAAATTAAAACCACAGCATACTTTATAGAAACACATTAACAAAACTGATAGAGTTAAATAACAAACTTTTAATAAATTAAAATATGTTTTACAATCAAATAAGACAATCACTGAAGCATGAAATATTAACGCAACTGCCGTATCTGCTTGTCATGACTTCTATATTGCTATCACATTTTGTCTTCAAAGGTGAAGACTTGAAAACCTTTATTTCTTTCATAATACTTGTACCAATATTTGCCTACTTTAAATGGGACGGCAGAATACCTGTAGGTTATGCTTTAATATTGCTTGTCCTCGCCGCAATATTTTTGTCTTTTATGAAAAACGAGGCTTTTGCCAACCAGCTAGCCATATATGCTTACTGGCTTTTAGTTGTTGGTGTAGCGACTTTGACGATTGAATATTTCAGAGAGGAAAGAACAAAAAATAACTAAATTTCAAAGCAAGAAAAATAGGCTATCTGCATATAAAAGTTTTGCATCAAAATTTATAAAAGGTGAGTTAATGAGAATAGACTTGTTGATAGTGTTATTAGCATTAACGCTCACATACTATCCACATCTCAACTATCCGTATCCATTTCATGTCGATGAATGGTTTCACATCGCCGAAGGAAAGATGATAGCCCAAAACTCTCCCATTAATTGGTTCGATAATTTGCCTTTTAAATTAAGTATGGAACCAGCATGGCATTTTTTACTAGCATGCATTCAACTTTTAAAACTTGAAGCCGTGCATTGGACAATATTCCCAGCTATTTTTCATGTAATCGGTGTGCTTTCTGTTTATGCGTGTGTGTCAAAATTATTCGGCGGAAAGGAAGCTTTTATCGCGGCTTTTCTCACAGCATTATTACCAACAAACCCGACAATGGGAGGGCCGGTTTATTTAATTCCAGTAAATCTGAGCTTGATATTTATACCAATTTCCATAAGGGCTCTAGAAGAAAAAAAGTATCAGATAGTGCTATCCTCTCTTTTATTTTTGCTTTTATCCCACCCGCCCTCAGCTGTCGTGTTATTGATTTATTTGTTTTTTAATTTTTTAATAACCAAAGACAAAAAACTCATCCCAACTATTCTTCTAGCATTACTGCTCTCCTTTCCAAATTATTACAACGAAGCTAAGAGAGGTGTGGATGCTATAAAGTTTGATTTTTGGATAACTCTCAAACAACTGCCACACATATATGGTTATCCTCAAATACTCTTCTTCATCGTCGGATTTTATTTCATAATAAAAACTAAACATAGAGATTTAGCCTACACGAGCATGTTTTTGATATTTCTTATAGTTTTGTATGTAAAGCTAGGCTACACTTTTTTTGTGCCTTACATAAGAATATACATACCGCTGTTTTTGTTCATGAACATTATCTGCTCTTATGGAATAGCCAAGCTAAACAAAAATTTGATGGTGCTGGTGCTTGTCCTGATAGCCTTTACTTCAATTAGGGCAATAATGAAACAACAGCATTATAGAATAATAGACGATGTGGATTACAAGAGTTTTCTCTGGATAAGAGATAACTTGGATGGTAAAGCTGTTTTGGACCCTTGGAAAGCAAGAGCCTTTGTGTTTATCGCAGAAAAGCCTGTTTATGCTGTAATGCCGTTTGGTCCTGTAGAAAGTGAGATGAAGAGAGTTGAAGAAGCGAAAAAATTTTTAAAACAAAATTGCACGGATACCAAGTTTTTAGAGGAAAACAACATTTCTATAATTTATAGTCGTGAAAGCTGTCTGCAGACTAAGATGGCTGAAAATATCTACTTCTATAATTCTTCAGCAAATATTCGGAAATCGTAAAATCTTTTTCAGGCCTCTATTAATCGCGTAGACTATGCGAGATTGGCTCCTATATTGGTTACTATGTTTGCACCCATTTGTTGTTATTCAATATATTCAAAGTAATTTGAAAATTTTTGGATACTACAATAATTTTTTATTTATAATAGAAAATAGTTTTCTACAATTGTTTAGTGATTGATACTTATTCAAAAGTGGTCTTATAATTCTATTTATTTTCTAAGTAAATTATTTTTTATATAAGGGTGTTGAAATTGAACAAAAATTCTTTCACAATAGTTTCAATCATTCTAATAGTTTTACTAGTTGTATACTCTGGGAATTCTACTGCATTTACAATGCAAGTCTCAACCAATAAAAAAGTGTATTTCCCAAACAATTTGATAGAAATAAACACGCGATTAGAAACAGAGCAATTGGAATTTGTGGAAATTGAAAACATCACCATACAAATAGTGGGGATGGACGAACACAACAGCAATTTGAAAAGTGTTTGTGTGTTGAAAAATCTTGACGACACAGAAGAATGTTCACGACAAGACGAGAGGTTTGTTTCTGTAATTATCTCAAGACAAGATTATGGTTATGGGTATTATGGTTATGGGTATGAGTTTAACGGTGTTTTGGACATAAAAATTCTTTGGCTTTTAAAGGATTGGATTACAGGAAATTATAGTGTAATGTTTTCGGCGACAGTGAACGGGGAAGAGTATCACACAAACACAACAATTCAGGTAAGAGAAAGATTGGGAAAGATTGCTTTTATATGCAGGACAGACGCTTGCAACTACAACAAAGAGCCTTCTATAATCAACTTTTTAACCGATAATGGGTGGATTGTGGAAGGTAAAGGTTATTGGTCTTGGGGAAATGAAATTAGAAATTACAAGCTCATAGTTTGTGCTGATCAATTAAAGGCGTGCAAAATAGACGGCTCTCATCCGGCTTATTGGGCGCATAAAGCTGGTGTGGCTTTCTTAGAATTAGCTGACCAGCCTTATGTAAATGCTGGGTGGAGGTTTGGGTATACGAAAGGTTATATTGGCAACTCTAACTCAGAGTCTTTGCACATAACAGGAACACACTATATAACGCAAAATTTCTCAGGTGCTGTTAATGTTTTACCTAACACCAAATTTGCAGTTATTC
>JAOABG010000075.1:5249-5632 GCA_026418475.1 bacterium
TAGCAAAAATTACGCATATGTAGGTTGGTTTGGCGCTAAAGGGCCTATGCAAATGACGACAAGTGGAAATTTGATTCTAAACAAAATCGTAAATTGGTTAATTAAATGATTCAAATTGTAAAAATTTTATTTAACACAAAAGCAATATCTTATTTGGGAAGTTAAATGGAAGAAAAGCAGTTCAATGTTTTTTGCAACATCACTTGCCCTAAATGCAGAGAAAAAATAGATCTTGAGATATTAGTAAATACAATGGATTTCAAAAAACTGAAATTGGTTTAATGTTTTTTCTAAAATTTTTATTTTTTTAATAGAAAAAAACAAATTTACCTCGAGGTAATATTATCCTTGTTTAAATAGTTTTACATTAATTTTATAATAAA
>JAOABG010000076.1 GCA_026418475.1 bacterium
AGATGTGTATAAGAGACAGATACCCACTACTGTTTGATGTAAGGTTTTTTGATTTAGGATTTTTTGATTTAAGTTCCTGTTGTTTGACTTTTCTTTAAGCTTCATATTCTCTATAATTTATAATTTCTTCAAGTTTTTTGTTAATTTCTTTTATTTCCTCCAATTTTATGATCCCTGAATTTATTTTTTCTTTTACTTGTTCTAATATTTCTTTTTTGAGTGTTTCAATATATTCTATCAAACTATAAGCAATGTATATGAAATGTTCATGAACATCTATTGCTGCATCATGGATGGATATCAGAACACTTTTTACTTCTGCACTTATTTCAGAATTATTTTCATCTTCTTCTCTTTTTTTTAATGTTTCTTCTAACATTTTTTGGATTTGTTCAATATCGGTTTCTATTCCTTTTTTGAGTTCATTTAATTTGTATTTTTCTTTTAATTCTGTTATATTTTGATTTTTTTCTATTTCTTCTGAAAAAGTTTTCAAATAGTTGAGGATATTATTAAAATATTCAGTTATTGATATTCCTTGCTTTGACATTTTTGATCATTTTTTTATTATTTATCAATAGTAGTTTTTTAGATTAATTAAACAAGTCCTTCATAAAAAAATAAAAGGAATATGTTATTATTTTTTGAAGATTGTAATTTTTATTGATAAAGAGCAATGTTTTTAAAAAAATTATAAAACTATGTTAATATTGTAAAAAAAGTGTTTTTGGAAAGCCTTGAAAATTCTTGAATTAAGAAAACGATTTTTCAAAAAATAAAGTTCTATATGGTTGAAATATATTTAATTTTTATTTTTTCTACTTTTTCAAGAAGGAAAAGTTTTCAATTTATGTAATTACTATATTGTAAGTTAAAGTACTACATCACAGGAGGTGAAAAATAGATGCCAAAAGCAAAGACGACACCTAAGATGGTTAGCAAGAAGGAATTAGTAGAGTCCATGGTAAAGTGGGTGGAAAAAAATAAGGGAATGCAAGTAACCAAGAAGGAAACCGAAGTTCTACTCAAAGCTTTCTTAGAAACAGTAGTAGAATTTTTGAAAAAGGGAACGAAGGTTCAATTGGTTCCATATGGAAGCTGGGAAGTAAGACATAGATCATCAAGAAAAGGAAGAAACCCAAGAACTGGCCAAGAAATAAATATACCAGCAAGAAAAGTTCCGGTTTTCAAAGCTGGTAAGAGAATGAAAGAATCTGTCTAAGATTTATAATACCACATTTTGCTTTAAAGGGAGGAAACTAATCCTCCCTTTTATTTTTTTGTCGAAATTAATATTAAATAAATGAAAATTGGTGAGTTTATATAATTATATATTTGGTGAGAAAGATCAAAAATATATTTAAGAAATTTTTAGTTGAGCTTGGTTACGATGATAATGTTGCTTCTTTTGTTAGGAAGCTGAAGCCACCTTGGAGGTATATACTTGGTGTGGCTGTGTTTACGCTGTTTTTTAACGCCACAACGATTGTTCAGCCTATAATCCTGGCTAAACTTTTTGAGATGATATATGAACAGAGAAGTATTTATATTCTTAACTTTATAGTTTTGTTTGGATTGATTCTATTTTTTGTTAGGGGTGTTTCACAGTATTTTCAGGGGTATCTTTTAGCCAAGGCTTCCCAAGAAGCTTTGAATCAAAAAAGAAGAGAATTCATTGAAACTATATTTAAGCAACCTGTGTATATATTGGAAAAAAACCACAGTGGGCACTTGATATCGGTGGTTATCTCCAATATTGCTTCTATAGTATCTGACATTCCTGGTTTAATTTTAGGTTATATAAACAGCATTATAACATTGGTTTTTTCAATAGGATGGATATTTTATAAGGATATTACTTTGGGTTTTATGACTGTTTTTACTTTGCCATTTTTAGCCTTTGTTATGAGATACTTTTTCAGGAAGCTTGAGAATGTCAGTGAGTTAATTCAACAGAAAATTTCTAAGGTCATAACGGACATGAATGAAGTCTTTAGATATATTAAGATTGTTAAATCTTTTAATAGGGAAGAATTTGAAAAAGAAAAAATATTCAGTTTATTGGATGAATACAAAAATTTGAGTTTAAAGCTTTCTAGGGTTTCTTTTTTGCAGAAACCTACAGCTGAGTTTATTGCTTCTTTGTCATTAATTGCTATAACTTGGTATAGTGGTTATTTGGTTATATCTGGAGTATTGAAACCGTTTGATGTTCTTGCGTACTGGGGTTATGTAGCTATTTCTGTTGCTCCTATAACTAATTTATCAGCATCAATATTTAATACTAGAGTAATTATTGGGTATATAAAGCAATTTATGAATACTGCATCAAAATTGAATGAAAATGAATATGATCCTAAACTTTATGAATACAATAATTTTTTTATGTTCAAAGGCAAAGTAGTTTTTGAAAATGTTAGTTTTGCTTATGATGATAAAGTAATCCTAAACAATATCAGCTTTACTATAAAACCTGGTGAAAAAATAGGAATAATAGGTAAGAGTGGTATAGGTAAAAGTACCCTTGTTTCTTTGCTTATGAAGTTTTATAAGCCAATTGGTGGAAAGATATACATAGATGATATAGAAATTGATAAGATAAATCCTGTTGTTGTTAGGGATAATATTTCTATTTTAACCCAGGAAATTTATTTATTCAGTGATACTATTTTGAATAATGTCAGGTATTCTAATATTAGAGCTTCTGAGGAAGAAATTTTTGAAGCCTGTAAAAAAGCTGGTATACATGAAGATATATTGTCAAAAAAGGAGAGTTATAACTATTCTATTATGGAAGATGGTAAAGGGCTTTCTGGTGGTCAGAGACAGAGGATAGCTTTGTCCAGGATATTTTTAAAAACTTCCTCGATTGTAATATTGGATGAGCCCACTTCTTCTTTGGATCCCACCACTTCTAAGCAGATAATTGACTCTGTTTTCTCATATTTTAAAGACAAAACTGTTATAATCATTTCTCATAATTATGAGATTTCTAATTTGCTTGATAGAATATTTGTTTTAGAAGATGGAAGGATTGTTGAAATTGATAATAAAAATAAACAGGAAAATTTGTTTTTTAGTTAAATAATATTTATTGATGAGTTTTGGAGCTATAACTTTCAATTTATCAGGTGATTTACTTGTTTGGTTATCTGCTTTGCTTATACTTGCGATATACAGTTTTCTTTACAGGGATAATCTTTATTATAAATTGGCTGAGCATTTGTTTGTTGGTGTTTCTGCAGGGTACTGGTTTGTTTTGACTTACTGGAGTTTCATACATCCCAATGTTATTCAGGCTCTTGTTTCTATTTTTGATGTTAATTCTATTCATTCTGAAATGGTTGTTGCAGGTATTAATCCTTATGTATCTTTTGGGGTTGATTTGCCTTGGGGTGTTAGTAAATCTATGAGTTTTGGGTTTACAAGTATTAATTTACTTGGTCTTTTAAATATTATTATTCCCACTGTTTTGGGAATAATGGTACTTTTGAAATTGGTTCCATCTATTGGTTGGGTAAGTAGGATACCAATTGCTTTTATAGTTGGTGTTACTGCTGGTATTACCATTTATTCTATAGGTATAGCTGACGTTATAAAACAGATTAGTTCTACAATTGATCCTTTTATATTTTTAACAGATGGATCCCAGATAGATTGGGTTAGAACTTTGTCTGATATATTGATTTTGGTTGGTGTTCTAAGTAGTTTATTATATTTCTATTTTTCTACTGAATTTAAAGGAGGAGTGAATTACATTGTTAGAACTGGTATAATGTTTTTGATGATAGCTTTTGGAGTAGCTTTCGGCTACACTGTTATGGCAAGGGTTTCATTGGCTATACAAATATTTGATATACTTATAAACAAATGGTTGGGTATAAAGGTAATTTAAATAGTATAGTTGTTGTTCCTGATCCTATACTTAGGAAAAAGTCCAAAAATGTTAAGAGTTCAGAATTAAAAAAAATTAGAGATTTACTGAAAAATATGACTTATCTGTTGGATAAATATTCGGGGATAGGGTTATCTGCTGTTCAGATCGGGATTCTAAAGAATTTTTTTATCATTAAAAAAGATTTTGAAAAAGACAAAATTGATTTGAATCATTATTTGGATGAGATTGAGGTATATATTAATCCGGAGATCATGGAATCTTCTCTTGAAAAACAGGATGGTTGGGAAGGCTGTTTGAGTATTCCCAATGTTGAATGTTTGGTGGAGAGAAACAAAAAAATAAAGGTTAAGTATGTTGATATTGATGGTAATGTTGTTGTTAGGGAGATAGAGGATCTCAGGGCAATAGTATTTCAGCACGAATATGATCATACTCAGGGAATACTTATTCTAGATAAAGCTAAGCAAATAAGAGAAGTGGGTGATTGAATTATGTCGATGGCTCTCAAAGAAATAAAAAATAGAATAAAAGCTGCCAATAATATCAGACAAATAACCAAAGCCATGAAACTTATAGCAAGTATAAAACTTAAAAAGATACAACGAACTTTTTTCCCCTTTAGAACCTACCTGAATTCCATGAAGGAAATAATGAGTGTCCTTATGAATAATGTTGATTTCAAGCTTATGGTTTCTGGCATAGAGTATTTCAAGATAAGAAATACTTCTAACGTTCTTGCTGTAGTTATATCTTCTGATAAGGGTTTATGTGGTTCTTATAACACTAATCTTTTCAATTTTTTTGAAAAAAAATATACCAAAAATAATTTAAAAATGATAACCGTTGGAAGGAAAGCTTACCTTTATTTTTCCAGAAGAAATTACAATATAATTGATCATTTTGATAAAGTTCCTGACATACCAACCTTTGGTTTTTCTAAAAAGATTAATCAATCAATAATGCAGAGCTATAAAAATTTGCATGATATAAGCAAAGTGGATGTTATATATACTAAATTTATAAATTCTATAAGATATCAGCCAAATGTTGAAACTGTGTTACCGATATCTGGTGTGGATGTTGAAAAGATTAATAAAAGTGTTGACCATTTTATTTTTGAACCTTCTTTAGAATCAATTGGTCACTATATGTTTGAACTTTATATAGAGAGTTTGATATATAAGTTATTGGTTGAGTCTAAGCTTTCTGAGTTCAGTGCTCGTTTTTCTGCAATGAATACTGCTACCGATAATGCTGAAAAATTAATAAAGGAATTGAAATTGTTGTTCTTTAAGAAGAGACAGGAGTCTATAACCAAGGAACTCTTGGAGATATCAGCTGGTGTGGAAGCTTTAAAATAACCTTTATTTAAATCAAAGTGTCTTCAATTAATGCACTTTCTTCACATTAACAAAATTATAAAAAATATAAAAAATCAGAATGATTACGTTCAAATAGTATTAAAGATACTTTTGTTTTCTTTATTTATGGGATTAGTCTATTATATGTATCTTTTGTTTTATTTTCCGATTCAACCAAATATTTCCTCAAAATTTAATATCATTTTGTCTAATGATTATAAGGGTTATCTTGATGAAAAGGAATATTTAAAAAAGATTCAGGACATATATAAGATTAAAGAATATGATATTGACT
>JAOABG010000077.1 GCA_026418475.1 bacterium
AGCTACGGTAAAACCATTTTCTTTAATAGAATTATTGGTAAATTTAACGAGTTCTCGGAGTGCAATTATTTTAGATTTTTTTGCGGGTAGTGGTACTACTGCTCATGCTGTTATAAGCTTAAATAATGAAGATAGAGGGACAAGGAAATTTATTATAGTAGAAATGGATGATTGCTTCTATGATATTATTATCCCAAGGATAAAGAAAGTTGCTTACTCCATTAAATGGAAAAATGGAAAACCATTAGATAGTAATGGTATTGGTATTTTTTTAAAATACTATGAGCTTGAGCAGTATGAAGAAACTCTTGCAAGAACAGTATACGAAAATCACGATATGTTCATTGTTGGTAATAAAAATCCATATGAGCAATATGTGTTTCTGAAAGATCAGAAAATGCTCTATTCCTTAGAGATTGACTATCAAGAAAACAAAGTAAAAGTGGATTTGAACAAAATCTATCCCAACATAGATATAGCTGAAACCCTATCAAACTTAACTGGTAAGTGGATAAAGAAAATAAGAGAAGACGAAGTGGAATTTGAAGATGGAACTGTAATAAATACAAAACAACTTGATTATAAGCTAATAAAACCTCTCATTTGGTGGGAATAGAGAAAATTGATGTTATATTTACAGAGAATAGTTGATTCAGTTAGTTTAAATAGTTTACCTTCAGAATGGATACAGTTTGATTTTATCAAATTTTCCTATAATAAAAACCTTTTTGACTATCAACAGAATGCTCTTAAAAATGCTCTAAAAGGATTATATACCTACTATAACAATTGTAAGGCTGACAAAGAAGAATTTTTGAAGTTATATAAATTGAATGGTTTAAGCGAAAGATTTATAAGCCAGAAACTGGATTTAGAAATAGTTAATTCTAAGAGAAAGAAGATATTTGATGATTTCGGAAATGATTATAGTTTGGAGAATGATAGAATTCCTTTCCATAATTTTATTAATCGGATGAGTTTTTGGATGGCCACTGGAAGTGGTAAAACACTTGTTATCGTAAAACTCATAGAATTACTGGCTAACCTTATTGAAAATGGACAAATACCACATAATGATATTCTTTTTCTTACTTATCGGGAAGATCTAATTCAACAGTTTGAAAGTCATGTCCATGAGTTTAACTCATCTGATAATAGTATATTCATAAACTTGTTGAGTTTAAAGGATTATGAAAAAGAAAAGCGGGAGCTTAAGTTGCCTTATAGAAAAAGGATAAACGTATTTTATTATCGTAGCGATTTGATAAGTGATGAGCAGAAAGAAAAAATTGTTGATTTCAGAAATTATGATAACTTTGGTAAGTGGTATATTTTGTTGGATGAAGCTCATAAGGGAGATAAAGAGGACAGCAAGAGACAGTTGTATTACTCTATTCTTTCTCGTAATGGTTTCCTTTTCAATTTTTCAGCCACATTTGCTGAGGATATTGATTTTGTAACCTGTGTTTTCAATTTCAATCTGGAAAAATTTATTCAGCAAGGATATGGTAAACATATTTATATATCAAAATCTGACATTAGGATACTAGGGAAAAATGATGATTTTACAGATAATCAGAAGAAAGTTATTATCTTGAAAATACTCTTGCTTCATACTTTGATAAGGAAATTCAAATTAAGAATAGGTAATTACTATCATTATCCTTTGATTTTGGCTTTGGTGAATTCGGTAAATACGGAGGATTCTGATCTTTTTCTTTTCTTTAAAGAACTGGAAAAAATGGCAACAGGAAAAGAGATAGATCAAGATTTGCTTATCCAGGCAAAAGAAGACTTGTTACAGGATCTAAAAGGCGAATACGAGTTTGAAAGAGAAACCTTGTCAATTCATAATAAATGGATTGAGGACTTAGAGTTCGAGGATATATTAGAAAATGTGTTTAACACCAGCAAATATGGAACAATTGAGGTTTTGAAAATACCTGGGAATAAACAGGAACTTGTCTTAAAGCTCAAGACTACAGAAAAACCTTTCGGATTAATAAAGATCGGCGATATTTCAGAGTGGCTAAAGAATAAGCTATCTAACTACGAGATAGTAGAAAAGTTTGATAATGAAAGTGTTTTTAAAAAGCTTAATACCAATGGTTCTGATATAAATATTTTAATGGGTTCTAGAGCTTTCTATGAGGGTTGGGATAGTGATAGACCAAATATTATTTTGTATATAAACATAGGCCATGGAAATGAAGCTAAAAAGTTTGTTTTACAATCTATTGGTAGGGGAGTAAGAATACAACCTTTGTCACATAAACGAAAAAGGCTTCTGTTCTTATTCAATAATTCTGAAGTTGATCCAAAAATTTTTAATCAATTAAGGGATAACATTCAACTTTTAGAAACTCTATTTGTATTTGGAACCAAAGCTAAGAATTTAAAAGAAATTACACAGATGCTAAAAGAAGAAATCCAAGATGAACCAATAGGAGATCTATTCCAAATAAATCCAGAAATAAAAGATAAAACATTACTTATACCTGTATATGTTGAAAGTGAGAATACCTTAGCTGAAAAAGGTTGTATTGTAAGTTTTCAGATAAATTCAACTGATCTTGATCTACTTCAGAGTTATTATAATTATATTGGTGACAAGGTGTCACTTATAAAATACGATTGTCAACCAAGAATATTGACAATGATAAAAGGAAGTTTTAGAGACACTCAAAAATACTACCATTATTATTCAGATTACTCAATCGGTAATCCAGAAATATTAATGAAAAACCTTATAAAACATTTTTCAATAAGGAATAGACAATTAGGTGATTTTAAACCTCTTGAGAATGAAATAGTTCATTTTAAAAGTATAAGAGTTACCAAGGGAAAGAGAGAAGAGATTAGGCAGAAGATAGAAAAGGTTTTAGGATTTAGAGAAAAAGAAGAGAAACTATTGGAAATAGTTCAGAAAATACAATGTGAGCCTCATAAAGCTCTTGAATATGCTAAGGAAATTGATATTTTACATCAGAGATTTGTAAAGCAGGAAACAATTGAAAATGAAATATTTTTTAGATATGTATCTAACCACTATTATATACCAATTGCTGTTTCACAAAATGAAAAGCAAATTTATATCAGTCATGTTATAAAGACAGACAGTGAAGCCAAGTTTATAAACGAATTAGAAAAATATTTGAATCAAGATAATAACCTGTTTAAATATTTTGATTGGTGGTTTTTCTCCAAGATAGATGAGATGTTGGATGATGTATATATTCCCTACTATCAACCCAAGACTAATAGGATTGAGAAATTCAAACCTGACTTTATATTCTGGTTTAAGAAAAATGAGTTCTACTATATAGTTTTTGTGGATCCCAAAACGACTGAATATACGGATGCTTACAGAAAAATTGATGGATATATAAACGTATTTGTTGATAAAAAAAATGAACAGATAAAAACTTTTGATTATATGGGGTTTAAAGTTAGAGTCTATCTTTTTATGTTTAATGAAAACCAAATACCTTCTGAAAAATATAAAGATTTCTGGGTTAGTAAGGTAGGGAGTATTTTAGAAAAATTGCTTAATAAAAGGTAAAGGTATGTAGAATCTAGAACAAAATTCATATGAATAGTATCACTGATATTCTTAATAGTTTCAGGAAAGTTAAAAGTAACCTATTTGTTCAACCTGGTGATTATGAGCAAGATAGTACTGTTCAAAATACACTCGATAGATTTTACTTGAAATGGATTGAGTATAGTCATAATTTGGAAGTTGGTGACATTATAGATCAAATAAAGCAAAGATTTTTGAGATTATACGGATTTAGGGATGAGAATGATTTTGCTAGCTTTTTATCGGATAAAAATTTAATTTTCGATGCTGAATGTGGATTAGGGTTTAAAACTATATGGGTAGCCCAACTAAAAACCAATTGTATAGTCCTGGGGATGGACATTTCAGATTATGTTTTCACAGCTTCAGAAAAGTATAAAAATATTGATAATCTTTTTTTCATAAAGGGTGATATTTCAGAAACAATGTTTCCAAAAGATTATTTTGATTTTGTAATTTGTGACGAGGTTTTGCGTTATCCCATTGATCCTCCCAAAACCCTGAAGGAACTATCCAGAGTCACAAAGAGTAATGGATATATATTCACATACGTATATTGTATAAAATCTATACCCAGGGAATTGTTAGATGAATATTTTAATAAAAAAACCTTGATTTATCTGACCAAGAAGTTATGGTGCTTTATGAACAGTTAACCCTGCTGGAAAAGATACTTAGTGAGGTTAATATAACAGTAGATTTGCCCGATATACCTTTGCTTGGTATAAAAGGTTGGAAATGGGATTTGCAACGATGGATATATTACAATTTCGTTAAATGTTATTGGAATGAAAAAATGGGTTGGGAGTATTCTGTTTTGACTAACTACGATTGGTATTTTCCAGCACTAGCTTACAGATATACTGAAGAAGAATTCAAAAAAATGATAGATGAATCAGGATTGAATATTGATTTTTTCTATCAAGAAGAATTGGCTAGTTTTAGCTCAAGATTAAAAAAAATTTGAATATTTGTGGATTTTAAATGAGTAAAATTTTTAAAAAAATTATTGATGAATTGGAGGAATACAATCAAAAATATAAAAAAAATGGTATTAAACGATTTCTTAGACTTTTCCTGAATACACTCCATATCTTATTCGAAATAAAAAAGAAAAAATACAATAGAGTTTTACCTATTGGGGATTACTTCATAGATAGATGGGAAAAAGCAAAATATCTGGGTTTTGGGAAAGGTACAAGTGTTTACGATAATGTTGTAATTATAGGAGATGTAAAAGTAGGAGATAATACTTGGATAGGTCCTAATGTAGTTCTTGACGGTAGTGGGGGATTGGAAATAGGTTCTAACTGTTCCATTTCTGCAGGTGTTCAAATATACACACATGACAGTGTGAAGTGGGCTATTAGTGGAGGAAAAGAAAAATACGAATATTCAAAAACAGTAGTAGAGGATAACTGCTATATAGGACCATATGTTGTTATTTCTAAGGGTGTTAGAATTGGAAGGGGTTCAGTAGTTGGGGCTTTCAGTTTGGTGAATAAAGATATACCTCCTAATTCTAAAGCTTTTGGTATACCAGCCAGAGTTGTTGATAAATTGGTTTAGTATTAAAAAACTAACTGTTATTTAGTTTTTAGTGCAATATGGTATTTACTTTAGAGATTTATTAGGTCATTTGATTATATTTTTATTATTTGTTATTTTTTGCTTTATATTTTATTCTTCAGGATAGGATGATATAAGTTTATAAGGTCTACGTTTTCTCCTTCTAATTTTTTGAATATTGATTCAAAGAAGAAC
>JAOABG010000078.1 GCA_026418475.1 bacterium
ATCCATTACTTCTCTTCCAAATAGGTCATAAACCCTAACTGTTAGTTTTTCAGATGAATTAAATAAACCATAAAGTTTTATTTTTGCGGTATTTTTTACTGGATGTGGTGTGATTTTTATATAAAAATAAGGGCTTTCACTTTTCTCTACCTTATATTGCTCCACGTTAGTTTCTTCATCAATCCATATTCCTTGGACTATATTACCAAAGCCAACCATCATTACGTTTTTACCCTCAGTGATTACCCCATCATTTGTAATATCAAAAACATACTTTAATTGTTTATTATAATCTAGAGCTAAAGTCTCCCAATTCTTACCGCCGTTATATGTAATAAAAACTGTATCGTTACTTGTACTTCCAATAAAAATATTATCATCAACCTGAATTGGTTTACCCAATCGTCTTCTGACTCCGTCAATATTATATTCAATCCATGACTTACCGCCATCTGTGGTTCGTAGATAAACATCCGAGCTACCATATAGCCATAAGTTATTTTTATCAATAAAAACAAAATTATCCCAATACCTGTTGTTTGGGTGTTCCTCTTTATATATAAGTTGCAGCTCATTACTGTCAATAATTATTTTATATAGCATAGTAAATCTGCGAATTCCGGTTTTATTGCCCAATGTATCAAATATAGGAACATATATATAAGATAACATATAGCCATTGTTCTCGTCAAAAAATTTTATTTGTCTGTTTTCTATTCCTGAATCCTGAGATAATTTTATTTCACTCCATGAGATGCCACCATCAGTAGTCTGAGCTAAATACCTGCTTTTTGAACTATCGCTTGCAATTACATAACCAATATATTTATCAACAAAAGATAATGAAAAACCCTCTATTGAATTAGAATTTCGTTTCCAAGTTCTACCACCGTCTGTTGTCCTGATGACAAGTGTTTTGTCCCATTCTTTAGGAGAACGGCCCACTATTAAACCTTCCTTTTCATTAAAAAAGTGAGCGTCAAATAAATATGGTTCAGCAGATTCAAAAACATTTTTATCCACACTATCAACAGGATAGACCCATTTCCAAAGATAACCTTTATCTGTTGATAATAACACCATACCTCTTTGTCCATAAGCTATATAATCCGTTGAAGTTATTTTTTTTATTCCTCTAATTTCAACCCCCCAACTATAAGCTTGTGGGATATATGGTTGAAATTTAGCATAGTTTAAAAGTTTAAATGTTTTTCCAGTATCATCAGATTTTAGTATTGAATTTTCGCGTCCTATAATCCATATTTTATTGTTTTTTGACTTGCTAATCCAGTAAGGTGCTATTTTTGCCCATAGATCTCCTCTATAAAACTTAATAAGTTGATTAGGATTGAGTGTATCAACTGACCAAGTCTCTCCAAAGTTTGATGTTGAATATAAATAGCCACCACTTCTACCAAATAAAAATACATTTCTTTTAGGTATTATACAGCAGCTACTTACTACAACAGGTTTGTTATTTACCGAATCTATTTTTTTCCATGTCTTTCCAGTATCATTTGTTAATACTAAAATAGGTTTATAATCTTCAGGCTTAAGATAATGATTAAACCCAGTAATAATACCATCACCTCCCAAAAAATCCATACTCCTTAATATTAAAATCGAATCAAATTGAGTATTTACAAACCAGGAATCACCACTATTACTTGTTTGAATTACTAAACCATTGGAACCGCATGCAAAACCAACTTTTTCATTAATAAATTTCATCGAGTAATAATCAATGTAAGGTACGTTTGGGATTAAGTGCCAACTATCACCTCCGTCTGTTGTTTTTAGTATTTTCCCAGACGTTCCTGCAACAAGGGCGGTTTTATTATCAAGAATTTCTACAGCTTTGAACATCGAGTCCCGGTTCTGATAACGTTTCCAATTCTTTCCTCCATTTGTTGTCCGATAAATGACACCGCTATCACCTACAACATATCCAAGATCTCTATTCAGAAACTCAACTTCGTAAAATGAACCCCGAAAACCTGTTTCGAGCCATTCGTAGTTCTTTCCGCTGTCAGTTGACATTATAAGTCTTCCATTTTGGCCGCTTATAACAATTGTTGAATCATCTATTTCCTGAATACAAAGAAATTCAGCAGAACAATCCCTGAAGATGTATTTTGCATCTAAGGTTTGATATGAAATAATGAATATTATAAAAAAATAAAATTTCATAAGAATTTGCATTTTTCTTCCTAAAGAAAATTTTATTAAATGAAAATCCTGTCAGTTTTATTAAATGTCAGGAAAATCTTTATGGGCAAAAATAATTACAATCACCTTCGCAAGTGCCGCCAATTGCTTCTGTTTGAATATACCTAGCATTTCTAACGCCTAAATTGCAACACACTCCATAAGTTATTTTACAATATGTGACTCCCGGACATTGGGAAGGTATAGAAAAATCCCAACAACTTCCGAAGTAAATGGCATAATTTGTTACTTCTTCCGGGCATGGTGGGCAATACCAGTTCAGATTACCCGGATTTTGCTTAATTATTGCCTCGCCAGTGTATTTCCAAATCTCTGGTAAAGAGTAAGGTGACGTATCACATGTTGAATCAATTTTGGTTAACTTGGTTATTACTATTTCTATAAATGGAGCAACAATACCAACATCTCTCCAGCAATAACAAACACAAATCATACATTTCTTTCCATTAGGAAATTCAACTTCAATTTCTTCACAACCTCCAATCATCCATTGAACTGCAGGATATCCAAAAGCAACTGCAGGTGGACATGGAGGTGTTGAATCACAGGATGCATAAGCATTAAATTTTGATAACAGAGTAAAACAAAATATTATAAAAGTTACAATTAACATCTTTTTCATTTTTTTTCTCCAATAATTAATTTAACAAATTAATTTTAAAAATGTTACATTTTTTTATTAATTTGCCCATTGGAATTGGGCAAAAGCCTACGAACAGCAAAATATGCTCGCTTTTCCTTGCCGGATTCGTAATTCGCTGTTACGAATTCGGCTTTTTTAATGCAATCATAGGCTAACCCTCCTTTCTGTTTCTTTTTTTAACCTGAAGTCAAATAACAATAACTACATCGGTGTTCGGTGTTCGGTGTTCCGAAAACTTTTATACCTAACAATTGCAATCGTAATAAAAAAATTCTAATATCCAAATTAATTTTTATTAATATTTTTTCAGATTCCTTAACAAGTAAGGAATGATGTGAGTGGCGATAGCGTTGCTCCTGCGGCTTCAGACCCAATATGTCACTCCTGCGAAGGAGGCTGTGTAAAAACTGGTCATTCTGAGGCGAAGGCGAAGAATCCATATCATTTAAGTCATTGATAAATAATAGACTCTTCACTTCGTTCAGAGTGACAAAGACTATTTTCTTATATTTTTTTATCTTGAAACAACAATAGGTATTGTTCTTGTTTGACCGTTGTAATTTAATACTATAAAATACAAGCCAGAGGAGACTTTGGAGCAAATCCACACAATTTCGGCTGAATATGGCTGTATATTAGTAACCTGTAATTCTTTTTTGTCACCGACTTTGTTTCCCATAATATCATAAATACTCTTTTCAGCATTTTCAACATCGAATATCTTGGCGTCCCAATATATTCCTGCCTTAACAATGTCGTTTGCTGGATTTGGTCTCGCTGGTGCTGCGTAAAAATTCTCCCTCATTAATATTTCATATTCAACTTCCGTTGGATTGAGTAATTCACTCAGTTTTGCTCGATATACACCAAATGTTGAATCTAATAAACCATATTTAATAACACAAAAAATATAATCATCTTTTATTGCCAATTTTCCGGCACCTGTTTGACTGAAACCTTTATTTCTCGTATGCCACATTTCACCATTATTTGATGAAAAATGAACCCCAGCTTCAGGATCTCGGAACACTGTTGAGGGGTTAATAGCGATAAAGATATAATCATTTAGTGAAGTAATTCCCATAACATTTTTTTCTCTCAATCCGTTATTTTTCTCTTCCCAATTATCTCCTTTATCGGTTGAAATATAAACACCAGCAGAATAGGACGCTCCTGCAATTAAAGTGTCTCCTTTCAAATGAACTGCCATTATGTATTTTGATAGTTTTAGTGACCAACTTTCCCCCATATCAGTAGATATGTAAAGCCCGGCGCCACTACCTACATAAATGTTGCTATCTTTTATAACAATAGAAAATACGGTTCCTTTTTGAAAAATCTTTTTCTGAACCCAGTTTTCTCCATTGTCTTTCGAAATATATATACCTTGATCATTATCAGTTCCAACAACTAATAAATTATCACTTGCAGTTAAAGCAGAGATGTGATTAGAATCAACCAATCCATTTCTACTTACAGAATTCCAATTTTCACCACCATCAGAAGAATAGTAAATGCCACTATAACCCGATGAATCAGATATATATTTTCCTGTTGATTTGTCAAGATATGTAAAATATTTTTTTTTAAAACTAAGAAATAAATATTTATTGTTATATGCTAATTGTGACATAAAAATAGTATCCTCTTTAATTCCTTTATTCTTTTTTACCCAGTAATCACCATTATTAGTAGAAATAAATACTCCATTATATCTTGTTGTTGCATATAATGAATTATTATAGACAATTATATCAGAAATTACTATGTATTCTAATTCGGAAATATTATTTGGGTTATTTAATCCATTATTTATTTTTTCCCAGTAAGATTGAAGATAATAGAAAGCAAAAAAAATTTGGATTAAAATCGAGAGAAAAAACATTTTTTTTATCATAAAATACCCCATAAGTTAAAATTTTTATAATTATCAAAATAAGATAGGGATAAGCTAAAAAAGCTTATCCCTAGTGAAATCATTGACAATCTTTAACCTTAAAGCAAGTTCCGGGCGGTAATTGTTCACTATACAAATTGTTTAAGCATTGCGGAAAAGGATTACCTATTTTGGTTATGGATAATAAATTCCATTCAAAATTACCCCCACCTAAATCACATACAGTCCAATGTTCCAGACACCAAGATTCATCGCAGAAAAGAAAATCATTTTCTTGTTGGTCGTTTTCATAAAAGCATAGAGGTATTCTTATAAAAACATCCTTAGGAGGTCCGGGATTGCAAGGACCCCAAATACCGCAAAATTCAAGATAATTAGCCCTAACTCTTGCACTTAACCAATCCATTATTGATGGGAGATAATAACCAGAACAACCATTTACCTCAATAAACCTAAATTGAACCTGCCCAGATGTTATTGAACAACATACTTCAATTTTAATTTCTGCAGTAGGACATTGT
>JAOABG010000079.1 GCA_026418475.1 bacterium
GGGTAAGAAGGTACCTCTTTGGTCATTGGTTTATTTTCTTCTATCCATTTTTTTCTTCCTCCGTCCATTATTTTACATTCTTCATGTCCAAAGAGTTTGAATATCCAAAATGAATAACAAGCCCACCAGTTGTTCTTGTCTCCATAGAATACGACTGTTGTATCATTAGATATACCTTTTTTAGAGCACAGTTCTTCAAATTTGTTTTCATCTATGAAGTCTCGTGTTAGGGGATCATTGAGCTCAGTATGCCAGTCTATTTTTACTGCTCCTGGTATATGACCTGTGTCGTATAGTAATACATCTTCATTAACTTCTACTATCCTTATTTGGGGATTATTTATGTTTTCCATAACCCAGTCTGTGGATACTAAAACTTGGTTGACTGTCAACATGATTAACTCACCTCCTACATGTATTTTATTTTACTTAATAGTGTTCTAAACCTTCATTAAATATCTTGTTTTGATTAATTTTATACGAATGAATTTTTGTAGAGGTTGTTTAAAGTGTAGCGTAGAAGAATAGATTGATGAATGTTTTGATAACAGGTTCATGTGGTTTTATTGGTTATTTTGTGGCCTTAGAATTTCTTACTAAGTCATATACCGTTTTTGGATTAGATAATTTTAATAATTATTATACTCCCATTTTGAAAAAATTTAGACTCAAAAAATTAAATAAATTTAGGAATTATAATCATTTAAATCTCAATTTGGTATCAAAAAGAGATGTATATTCATTATCTAAATTTTTGAATAATGTAAAAATAGATTTGGTTGTTCATTTAGCAGCTTACCCAGGTGTAAAATATAGTTTAAAACACCCGGATAAATATATAAAAAATAATATTATAGCAACCCAGAATTTATTTGATTTTATTAATACTGCTAATAATTTTGAAAAGAATATTATTTTGGCTTCAACTTCCTCTGTTTATATTGGGAATCCTTTACCTTATAGAGAGGATGCTTGTATAAGAGAATTTAAATCCCCTTATGGGTATACTAAATTTGCTTCAGAGAATATTGCAAAGTTTTTTCATTCTACCTACAATTTTAAAGTTGTTATTCTGAGGTATTTCACTGTTTATGGTCCATATAACCGTCCAGATATGGCAGTTTATAAGTTCTTTCAAAACATATTGAAAAATAGGCCAATAGTAGTTAGAGGTAAAGAAATAAAGCGTGATTTTACTTATGTTGAAGACGTTAGTAAAGCAACATATAATTCTGTTGATTTATTTAGAAATGATAGGGTATTTGAAATAATAAATATAGGTAGCGATAATCCTTTGAAAGTTATAGAACTTTTGGAAGTGATGTTCAAAATAGTTGGTAAAGAAACAAAGGTTATAATAGGACAGTATGCAGATTTTGAGCCGAGAGAAACATGGGCAGATATAACAAAAGCTAAAACTATGCTCAACTTTAACCCTTCTTGTAATCTGTATGAGAATTTACGAAAGACTTTTGATTCATTGATCGAATTTTGGTCAATCTTGTAGAAAAATATATTATTCCAAAAATTAGTGTAGATACTTAGCAATTATTTAATTTAATTTTTGATAGAAGTAATATTTTTTATTTGAATTATAAAAATTGATGCAGCTAAAACTGAGTTTATAAAAACTATTGTAAAACCAGTAGGTAAATCTAAAAGAAAGGAAATGATAATAGATAGTAGACAAGTGGTAGTCCCGTAAATCACAGCAAAAAGGAGATCTTTTTTAAAAACGCAAGCTACAAATGTTGGTGATACAAGTAAAGAAAAAACAACTAAAACACCTACCAATTTAACAGATGTAGATACTACTAAAGCAAAAAAAGTGAAAAATAATATGTTTTTTAACTCTTCAACATTATGTAAGTTGTTAAAAAAATGAATTAAAAATCCTATAATTAGATAAAAAATTATTGAATGAAATATTTGTTCTCTTGTAACAAATAAAATATCATTAGTTGTGAATTCTATTATATTTTCTATTCCATGGGGATTTTTAGATAATATTATTATAGTTAATGAAAATCCAAGAGCGTATAGTGTTCCAATAAATGCTTCCAAGAAATTTTTGGGCGCATTGGATGCAAATGAAATGATAAGTGCTGCTATTAAACCAAAAAAGAAGGAACAAAGATAAGTTGTAATGTTGGGTAAATTTAGAAATGTTGTACAAAAGGCTAGCCCAACTGCTACAAACTGTGCTATTGCTATATCCGCGAATATTATTCCTCTTTTTACTATCTCAAATCCAAAATAAGAGTGTATCCATACTAATACAATACATATTATCAGAGATTGGATGAAAATATCTGTCATTTGGGACTAAGTGTTTCTAATATTTTATCAAAAAGATTAAATATGTCTTTGACTTCTGGTAAACTTCCCACATCGTGAGGTAAAATGACAAATTTTGCACCTATTTTTTTAGCAAGGTATTCACAAGAATTTTTTTCGTAGTATACACTATTTATAATAAAGCTTATTTTTTTATTTTGGCATAGTGTAATTAATTGTTCTATATGTTTAGGAGTTGGTGGTATGCCTGGTAATGGTTCTATCGTTCCTACTTGTACGATTCCATACCTTTTTAGAAAGTAGTTGTATGTTGGATGATATTGTATAACATTTGTATTACTGAGTTTTGAAAATTCCTGATTCCAATGTTTTAGTTTTTCTTCCCATTTGGACAAGAATTCTTCCATATTTTTTTGATAAAATTCCTTATTATCTGAATCTAATTCAATCATTTTTTGGGATATTATAGTTGCCAATGGTGGGAAATTATTGGGATCAAGATTATAATGAGGGTTTCCCTCTGGGTGAATATCTCCCATTGCTCTTGAAACATTTTCTGGTTTTTCTATGAGTTGTACGAAATTAGAAAGGTCTAAGAATCCTTTTTTTCCAGGTTGGATTTTCGGATTGTTTGATTGATTAATTAATGCTTGAAGAAATCCCACTTCTATAGATGCACCCTGTATAATCAGTAAATCGGCTTTTCTTAATTGAGCAATGTGTGAAGGTTTAGGAACTACATAATGAGGGTTTTCTGTCCCTTTGCCAATAATATGTATGTTGATTTTCTCTTTCCCTATTTGCTTTACTATGTCTCCTATCCATGGATAAGTAGCAACTATATTCAATTGAGCATATACAAAATAGAAAAGGGAAAATATGAGAAAAAATATGTAAATAATTATTCGCATAATTATTCCTCCTTATTCAAACTTTTTAAAATGGATGTGTCTTATGAGAACCTATTGCAAAGTTAAATTGGATAATAAATTCATTGATTTTTTTTCTCTCAAAGTCGCTGAAAAGATGGTTTTTGGTTCCATATTGTAATCTTATTCTTGAAAATTCTGTTGGGTTGTACTCAATAACAAAATAATTTGATGATAAATTGCTGGGTAGAATTTTACTTTCTCCATTTATTTTTATTGTGTTTTCAGCTATTTGGTTATGTTGTATTCCTACTTTCCATCTTTTATCGAACCTATATACTATTTGAGCGTAGTATCCTGCTTGAGAGGAGTTATATTGATTAACTAAAAGGTCTCCCATATCATCATATTCAAATTCTGTTCCCTTTTGCGTTCTTTTAATATACTCTCCCTGGAAAGAGATGTATTTATATGAGCCTATAAAATGTTTTGCAGTTAATTCAAAGTTTAACATTTTTGTCTTACCTGAAAATGCAAAATTATTATCTTCTATGCTATTAAATCTTGACTCTCCATTTGCAAAGGATAATCCTGTTAATATTGAAGTGTTTCCTATATCAAATGAGGTTTTGATGAAACTGACCAATAAATTTGGCTTTGTAGGAGATTTTATTACTATTTCCTGGCCTGTGTTATTGATATTTGTATTTATTAATAATTTATTGGTCCCGAAACTTAGTTCATTTTCTCCTTGTAAAATTTCTATTCCTGTGAATAAATAGAAATTCGTTGCTGGTACCCAATTTAGTTGTACCCCTTTTTCATTAAGTCCTTCTTCGGATAATAGTAATTCGTATACTAATGGTGATGTTGCAAAATCCCAAACATGCTCATGTTGGGAATTTAGTCTCCCAAAAGAACTTCTGAATTTACCTATTTTTAGTTGCAGCCCACTTGGTAGAGATCTGGTTACTGCATAAGCTTCTTCCACTTCTACTTCATCTTCTTCAAATGGTATGGTTACATATAGGTCAAAATAAGGATCAACTGACGAGTAAAAACTCAATTCATTGTAATTAAAATTAAATCCCTTGTCTTTTAATGAAGTATCTACTATAAATCCAGGAACAATTAATGAAGAATCTGGATCTATATTGTAATTCAAGTAAGAAAAATCTGTTATTATTGATATATTAGGTAAAAATGCTTTCTGATTAAAAACGGGATAAGATCTAAGTTTATCTTCATATTTGTCTCTGATTTCAAGGGTTCTATCAGTCCAATTCTGATCTTCTTTATTTTCATTTATTGTGTCTTGAATTTGGGAGTTTGAAATTGATAAAATCAAGGAAATGAAAATGAAAGTATAAAAAAATTTTGATATCAATTTCATTTTTGATACCTCCTTTTTATATTATGATCATTCCATGATTGTCCAGACGCCGTATTTTAATCGAGGTTGTATTTTATTGACAAGGTTTGATCCGACAAGTTTTTCCAGAGGAGTTTTCTTATAAAGTTTTATTTCAACAAATTTTACTTTGTTATTTTTCAGTATCTCTTTGGTTTTTTCTTTAGCGTTTTCTAGGACTCCAATTTCATCGATAAGCCCGTAACTCAGTGCTGTGTAGGATGAGAACACTTTTCCGTCTGCAACTTCATAGAGTCTTCTGATTTGTTCCTTGGTTTTTAGGTTTCTGTTTTGTGCAACGTCTCTGACAAATTGGTAGTAGTATTCCATTACCAATTTTTGGAAATATTCTTTTTGTTCTTTATCAAGGGGTTTGAATGGACTCATGGAATCCTTGTACTTTCCACTTTTGATATTAATTATTTCTATTCCTATTTTATCCATGGCTTTGTATAATTGTGGGACTGAAATGATAACTCCTATACTACCGACTATGGCTTGAGGGTTTGAAACGATATATGCTGTCTCTTATACACATCT
>JAOABG010000007.1 GCA_026418475.1 bacterium
CTTATAGATACTCCTGTAAATTTCCCTTTGAGCTCAGGAATAACCTTCTCAACAGCTTTGGCAGCACCAGTAGTAGTAGGTATCATATTCATGGCCGCTGCTCTTGCTCTTCTGAGATCTTTATGAGCTATATCCAATATTCTCTGATCATTAGTGTAAGAATGTATGGTAGTCATATGCCCAGCAATAATACCAAAATCTCTAAAAACAACCTTAGCAACAGGAGCAAGACAATTGGTAGTACATGAAGCATTAGAAATAATATTATGTTTTGTAGGATCATACTGATTCTCATTGACTCCAAGAACAATCGTTATATCTTCTCCTTTAGCTGGGGCGGTTATAATAACTTTTTTAGCACCTGCTTTCAGGTGGTTTTCTGGCTTCTCTCTTTCAGTAAACTTACCACTCGACTCCACAACTATTTCCACATCCAATTCTTTCCAAGGCAATTTTTCAGGATCTGATTCTTGAAAAACCCTTATTTTTTTGCCATCAACTTCAATGTAATCACTGCCACTACTGACATCTCCCCCATAAATTCCATAAGTACTATCGTATTTGAATAGGAATGCATTGGTATGAGGATCAACAAGGTCGTTAATAGCAACGACATCAAAATCTGGATAATTTTGAAATATTGATTTAAGAGTGAGCCTGCCTATTCTTCCAAATCCATTTATTGCTATTTTTGTCATTTTAACCCCCTTACTTTAAAGTCAAGGTATTTATATTCCGCTCCCTGACCAAGCGGATCACTTAGAAGTAACCAAAATTTTGCTCCCCAATATGGGAGAATTATTCCTTATATAGTTAACCAATAATTCTCTTGAATAACCATAGTTTTTTATAACAGGATAAGAAGAAAACTCTGTATACCCGTCTCCACCATAGTACAAAAAATCCACAGTAGAAACACTATAAAATTCATCCTCTCTAATCTCTTTACCCTTTAAATACCACTTTCCTTCTCTATTTTCGAGATCTTCATTATAATGTAGCTTTGTTTTTTTATTATCAAGGTTGTTAAGAAGTTTTATGATATCACTCCCCTTCATTTTAAATTTAACCAATGAATTCTCAAAAGGAAGTATATTAAATATCTGTCCATAAGTTATTTCCCCCTTATGTAATACATCCCTTATACCACCATTATTATAAAAAGCAATATCAGAGTCACTAACATAAGCCAAAACATTAGTTATAAAAGTTCCCAAATTGAGATTTTTATCTTTATTGTTCTTATCCATTGTAACTTCCGATCTACCTATTATTCTAGAAGAATATTTATGTGCCTCAGAAACATACTTCTGTATAACCAAATTGGCATCTTTATCTGGAACTATGATTGCATTTATAGTTGGATAAACTTTGTATTCAAAACCATTTATTTTCCTATTTTGAATATTTAATTTTATATGTCCAACATACTTACCATAAGAACCAGCTTGGACTATATATATTTTCTTATTGTTATTTTCAACTACAACAGGCTCAAATAACTCCGTGTGGCTATGTCCACCAATTATGAGATCCACATAATCCACGTTCTTTGCCACATTCTCATCAACCTTCAATCCACAATGAGATAAAACAACAACAAGATCAGGATTATGTTTTAATATATCACTTTTGTAACGTTTTAGGGATTCAATAGGATCAACTATCTCCCTGCCACCCAGTGCATTTGGCATAGTAATCATCTTCGTTTCCGGAGTTAATAAACCAACAACAGCAATATTTAAACCATACTTATTTAAAACAACAAAAGGTTTTGTGTTTTCAAAAATGGGGTCAGCATTAGCACATAAAACATTGGTAGATAACCCTTTTACCATCTTGGCAAAAGCCTCATACCCAAAATCAAATTCATGATTACCTATTACCACAGCATCAAAACCTAAATAATTGTAAAAATCAACAACAGACATACCCTGGGATAAATTTGAGTATATAGTTCCTGCACTAAAATCACCAGCATCAAATAAAAATACATTCTCATTATTTTGCCTTATATTTCTTATAATAGAGGAAATATATTCCGCTCCCGCAACAGTATAAGAGTATTCCTTATAAACTTTTTGAACCTGAGGCACCAACCTACCATGAAAATCATTAATGTGAACTATATTAACATCTCTAGCAAAAATGATTAATATTAAAAACAAAAATACTAACACTAAAGTTACAATTCTCATAATGAATTTTACCTCCCTTACAAATAAAGACTATACATAAACCAAATTAATCTTCTTTTGATATATCTTTTCATATTTAATATACTCAAAGCTTGTTTGAAAAACCCAAAAATTATTGAGATTGATATAAACAACACTTAAAGATAAACTAAAAAACAAAAATGTCAACAACTTAGGTTCAAAAACAGCAAATAATAAAGGTAAAAAAGATAAAATAGTAATAATGTTAAGAATTTTCAAACTCGTTCTAACTCTATCAATATCAAACTTCTTCAAAAATGGAAGAACAAATATATTTTTTAATAACCACCATATTCTGGAGTAATTGTAATGACTTTTACCATAAATCCTCCTAAAATGCTTAACAGGATAATTCAATGTTAATTCTTTACTTGCTCTACTTATAATTGGTAAGAAACGATGATATCCATAGGCCAATTTAAGATCTTTTATAACATAATTTTTATAGAGTTTCAAAGAACATCCAACATCCCTGACAGAGTAACCAGAAACGATTCTAATTAGTAAATTTCCAATATTACTGACGCTCACCCTTAAACCCTCATCCCTATTGTTCCTATATCCACTTACAACTTCACAGTTTTTTTCCAACATCAGCTTAAGCATAGGTAAAAGATCTTCAGGATCATTTTGTAAATCCGCATCTATTGTAGAGACATATCTTCCAGAAAATTTGGAAAATCCTAAACTGAGAGCTGCAGATTGTCCCTGGTTTTCAACAAATCTGTAAACCTCAACATTAACATTAACAGAATTAACATTATTATTTTCTATGGTTTCTATTAATAATTCTGTTCCATTATCAGTACTTCCATCATCTATAAATAATATTTCAAAATTTTTAAATCCTATTTCTTTTTGAATCCTTTCAAAAACATTAATGATCTTCAAATAAAGCAGAGAAACATTAACTCCTTCGTTATGGTAGGGAACAATTACACTCAGATCCATACGGTGTGTTTCTCCACTATTGCAGTTAATAGTTCCAAAGCAGCATTGAAGTTCCTTTCATTCTGTATTATTATATCAGCATGTTTTTTGGTAGGTTCAATAAACTCAACATACATTGGTCTAACAAAATTCAAATATTGATCTATTATTTCATCTATATTTCTTTTTCTTTCTTTAATATCCCTATAAATTCTCCTTATCAACCTAATATCATCAGGAGCCTCAACAAATATCTTTATATTACTGATTTTTCTGATTTTCTCATCATACAAAGCGAATAAACCTTCAACTATTACTACAGAATTTGGATAAATAACTTCATAAACACTACTCCTTGTATACTGGGTATAAGAATAAACAGGCTTATTTATGGGTTTCCTGTTCAGTAAATCATTAAGATGCTCATATAATAACTCCCAGTCTATAGAATTTGGATGGTCAAAATTTATCTTCTTTCGCTCGTCAAGCTTAATATTAGAAAGATCAACATAATACGAATCCATATTAATAAATGATACCTTATCATGTATATTTTTAGAGGCCAAGATTTCTATTATACTCCTTGCTACCGTGGTCTTCCCCGAAGCAGTACCACCCGCTATAGAAATAACAAGCATTAACTACTTATCCTTTCCCTTTGTAAAACTCTTCCCATTTAGACTTAAATTCTTCCTTGTTCAATTTATAATAGTCCCTATTAATTTCAATATACACCTTATCATCCTCTGGAACATCTTCCTCGGGATAAATAGCTTGAACTGGGCAAACACTTTCACACGCACCACAATCTATACACACATCAGGATCTATATAAAGCTGCAACTCTCCAGAATCCTCAGAATCAGTCGGATGAATACAATCCACCGGACAAACACTAACACAAGATCTATCCTTTGTACCTATACACTTTCCAGTTATTACTCTTGCCATACTTACTACCCCCTTCCTCTTAAATTATTTCGCTATCATCAACTCAGACTCCTTATCAATTATAATATAAAATTTGTCATCAGAATTGTAAAATATCACACTATCAACAGGAACAGGTAATAACTTCATATAAAACTCACCATCCATAACTAAAGAATCAATATTATCAAAAAATATGATCTTATCTCCATACAATCCAAAATCATTTCTTATACCAAAATAGTGTTTAACATTTTTTATTTCTAATTTATTTCCTGATAGCTCCAAATTCAATATATAGTTTTGATATGTCAGTATCCAAAAATTATTCTCTCCAACTTTTTTTACCTTCTCAAGTTCAAAATCGAAACCGAGTATTCTCATATCTCCCGTTGAATTGTCTATAAAAATAAAAGCTCTTCTATCCAACAAAACCGTAAAAAAATTGTTAAAAATACAATCCGTAATTGACAAAATTTCAACAACTTCAAGTTTTTCACCAACTATCTCCATTAATATTTTATTCTTATCCCTATATACAATGAAGGTTACATCATTAAACGTATCCAACAGTAGAATATCTTCAAAATTGGTAACATCAAATTTTATCAACAAATCCTGCTTCACTAAAAACTCATTCTTTTGAATATTATTTTCACATAAAGATATCTTTTGTTTCAAATTATTTGATATCTCAACTTGAATAATATTAGACCTATGTTCAAAATAGAAGATAAACTTATTATCGGTAAACTCATAATTTAACATATTAATTGATCCGATGAACTGTTGAATAGTATATTCTTTCTCCTTTTGAATATCAATGTATTTCTGTAATATTCCATGACTTCTCCTAAATCTTTTAATGTCAAAAAAATATTTTAATTCAAAAGATTCGTAATCAAATATTTTTACTTCAGTATTATTGGATACTAAAACCAAACCAATATGATTGAAATCAACAAAGTTATTATTTTTTGATAACAATTTACTATCTTTTAGATCTTTTGAAACATATAATTCATTTATATCCAAATATTCATCATTAAAAAGAACAAAGAATAATTCTCTATTTCTTGACATCCTTATATTCCTATACATAAGAAATCCCTTCAATAAATAATTGTCAATTGAGTTTAAATTATCAACATACAAATTATCAAAATTCAACCTCATAAGAAAAGAATCATTTCTATTAAACGAAATTATTTCAATATTATCATTCATTTCTTTCTCAACAAAAATATACTTAAAATTGTTACTAACATAATCGGACAAATATATGTCTTTAATACTGAAATCATCAAGCTTTATAATTCTTATTCTTTCCAAACTATTCAATAAATGATTAATTTTATTAGCATTAAATAAAGGAATATAAACATTATCAACAAAAAAGAAAACAGGACCAACATTCTTAGCATTTATAGACTTTAGCTCTTCATAATACTCAAATTTCCTATCCAATTCTATTCTACTCAAACCTACATGATCAACCCTGTACAAATTCTCAGCAGAAACAATATAGTTATTATATATATTTACCATCTCTTCTTTCAATGAACCAACAAATTCCAACGATAAAGGATAATAACTATTAATAGAAAATAATTTAAGATTATTCATTGACATATTACAAGCAACAAGAAAAACATTATTTTGAATTCTGACTATTTTTTCGAAATCCCAATACTGTGCCCTATCTTCCCAAAAAGGAACAAGATAAGTATCAAATTTACTATTCTCAAATATCTCAACAAATCCACCATCTCTAACGATAATAAACCTGTCATTAAAAAATTCAATATCGTTAATTGGAAAACTAATATCATATTTATCATACAGTTTATTACAGTAAAAAATCATTTGAGTAAATATACCTTAACTTTTCTCCTACCCCACATTATAGCCTCATCATAAGTTTCAAAATACAAATCTATCTTAAATCCCTTTATAGCAGATCCCTTGTCTAAAGCAATAGCATGACCATATCCTTCCACGTAAATTTTGGTTCCAAATGGTATAACAGTCGGATCAACAGCCACTATTCCCCTTCTAACTCTATTTCCTGTACAGGTGTAATAGCCAACACCACCAACTCCTGCAGTATAACCAGTACTTTCCATAATATAGTAACTCCTACCATCCAACTGATACAAAGGAGCCATACCAACTTCAATAACCTCATCAACCCTGTTTTCCAATATCTTTGTATTCAACAGCTCAGACGTTTTTTCACCATCAAAGTCAATATGAACAACATAATTTTTTAATATTCTTCCATTTCGACCTTTCCTAATTATCCTTTTTTGACCTTGTTTCAAAGCCATCGTATAAACAACTTTTGTCTCGTATGGTACTTCAACTTCATATCTCTTAATAAATCCAATATTAACTCCAAAATTTTTATAAACCAGATTATTAGAAACTGGAATGAAACCTTCTTCCAAATCTATAAATTCCATACTCTTAATGCTATTAATCCCCAACTTTTTGAGCTCTGGCCATAACTTATTCATCACAACTCTCTTTAATTCTTTATCAGAATAGAATCCATAATAAGAAGCCTTATAAGTTTTTCTGTTAAAAATGAAAGTAAAATTTCTCAATGTATAAAATTTACAACCACTAAGTAAAAAAGAGGAAACACCTCTGCTAAGTCTCACTCTTCTATTCCTAGAAGATAAAATAATAAAATCCTTTGATTTATCAATACCTATCCTCCCTAGAACATCCTTTACACTCTCAGAAAAATTGGTTTTCAACTTGAAAACTTTATCATCAACTTTTAGAATCAAATCATAGTTTTTATATATATTAACTTGATTATTTTCTACTTTAACAGTATAAATTTCACTATTGATCTTATCAAAATTGATTTTCTTGAACGCCAATTTTATTTCCTGTTTGTATATACCATTTTTATCATAGTAATTGATCGCATAGAAAAAAGGCTTTTGAGAAATAAAAAATAGTATCAACAAAATAGCAAAGACTAGAAATAAACTATTTTTCATCTTCATTTTCTATCTCCTCTTCACTTTCTATTAGTCCGTATTCTTCAAGGGTTTTCTCTAACAATTGTATATATAAGCTCCTTTCGATATATCCCAGGATATAGAAAGCTTCCTCCTCATCAAGTTTATAACCAATCAGAAGATCCATAACTTCTTGTGCTATTTCCTCAAGTTTATCAAGAGTTCTCATAATAACACCTCTCTATAGAATTCTTTACTCAGTTAGCACTTATTATTTTATACTTTATATCTTTTCCTTGAACTTTGAGATTAAATTCCCAATTTGTAATGGCTTTAAATATTTTCTGAATATCTAAATCTGCCTGTTTGAGAAAATTATCCAATTCTTTTAAAAGCTTATTTTTATCTTTTGACAATTCTTTTAGTTTCTTAGTAAATTTTGAATGATTTTGTATAGCAACCCACTCATTCATGTTTTCTATGGCTTGTGCAATCTTATCAGGTTCATTCTCTATATTAACAATCTTTTCAACTTTTCTCTCAAGTTCAGGAATAAATCTTTCTATCATTTTTTCAATGATTTTGGAAACAGGAGCTTCAGTAGTTATATTATAGAAATCCTCATTACTTTCTATTTCTTCATATAAGGGAACTATTTTTATCTTTATTTTCTTAGTATCATTGACCAAAAGTTCAAATTCCCTACCAATAATGGGAACAGAAACGGTTTTTTTAACAGACTTTATTTTTAACGTTCTTTTTTCATCAAGTTCTTCATGCTCTTCTCTCTCTATCTCTTCCAATCTATTCTGTAAAGTTGATTTTTCTTGTCTAATCCTCTGAAGAGTCTCAAGATTAAATTGATAGTCCTGATTATCAGGGCTATCACCACCCTCAAGTTTTGCTTCTTGAATTTTCTCTCTTTTCTCTTTTTCTTCTTCAGATAGTTTTTTCAATTTTTCCAATATTTTCTTTTTTATATCTTCCATAACTACCTCCTAATATTAAGAATTGACTTAACTTGATCTATAGTAGCTATCGGGCGTCCAAATTCCTCAGAAATATTAACTATTCTTTTAACTAATTCTTGATTAGTAGCTAACACCCCTTTTTTATAATATATATTATCTTCAAGTCCAGTTCTAACAAATCCTCCCAATATGATAGATAAAACGTTAATAGGTAATTGATTTCTACCAGTTGCAGCAGCAGACCAAGTGAAACTTATGTCCCTCCTTTTCAAATCATTAATCATAAATAATAGGGTTTCAACATTCGCTGGAGCTCCCCACTTGACACCTAGTACAAAATCAACATGCACAGGCTCATCAACATAACCATTTCTTACCAAATATTCAACCATCTCCAACATACCCAAGTCATATACCTCTAATTCAGGTTTTATATTCAACTTCTTCATCCTCAAAGCCAAACTCTGAATATAAGACTTAGTATTAATGAAAACATCATCACCGAAATTCATAGTTCCTAAATTGAGTGTTGCCATATGTGGACCAAGTTTCAGAGGTTCCATTCTCTCCTCTTCACTCATACCCACAGCACCACCAGTAGTAAATTGCACAATCATAGGAACCTCTCTCTCTATTAATTCCTTTACTTTTTTAAAATACTCAATCTTACTTGAAGGAGTCCCATCCTCTTCTCTAACATGTATATGTGCAATCCTTGCACCCAAATGATAACATTCAATAGCCTGCTTAGCTATATCCTCACATTTTACAGGAATATTAGGATTTTTTTCTGGGCTAACCTCTGCACCAACCAAAGCAACAGTTATTATCAAAGGATTAAACATAATTATAAAATCTCTTTAACTTTCTTATAGATAGAAATATAATCCAAATTATGATAACTAAGCAATTCTTGTGAAGGAGCACTCAAAGGAATCCTATCAATGCCACAAACATTAAAATAATCCACACTATGGTTAATCTTCAATAAAACGGATGCCAATATTTGGCCAATTCCTCCATAAAAGCTGTGCTCCTCAAAAACAAGTATTTTTGATATCCCCCGCAAAACCTCCTTCAAATACATCTCATCTATTGGTTTAACTGTATAAACATCAATAACCCTGATATCTATACCCTCTTGTTTGAGCAAATCATATGCTTTCAGAACTTCAAAAAGAGGAACACCATTGGAAAAAACTGCAACCCTATCGTTTTCAGATTTACGAAGAACCCCGAATTTCCCAATCTCAAACTCATCATCCAAACCATAAATATTTGGGGTGGAAGGTCTGGATGTTCTAAAATAAACAATACCTCTCAATCTACCAGCAAAATAATCCTTAAAGACTTTCAGCAACAACTTTTGAGCACTAATTGAGTCAGCAGGATATAAAACAGTACTTTCTATAAGAGACGTAAACATAGATAAATCTTCAAGAGCCATCTGAGAAGGACCATCTTCACCTATAGAAACACCGGCATGAGTGCCTGTAAATATAACAAGAGGTGGTTTAGAATACATCATCATCCTTATAAAATCAAAAGCTCTCGTAAAAAAAGCACCAAAAGTTGAAAGATAAACAGTAAACCCATTCTTAGCAATTCCCAAAGCCATACCTGTCATGACTTGTTCGGCTATATGACACTGAATAAATCTTTCGGCATACTCTTTTTCAAAAAGCTCAGTGTAAGTTGAATTCTTGACATCTGCATCCAAAACAACCAGATTCTTAACACTCTTGCCTATTCTCGTTAAAGCAACAGAAACAGCTTGCCTTGTTGCCATAGGTTTGTTCTCAATTTCTATATCCAAATTCCCTTCAAAAGATGAAACGTTATTACTAAAATGATAATTTCTGTAACTCACCTCTATAGGAAACTCTTCATTCTTGATATCCAACTCTTCTATAGCTCTATCCAAAAGTTCTTTAGATTGTATAGGTTTACCATGCCAATTTTCCTTATCCTCTAGAAAAGAGACTCCTTTACCTTTAAAAGTTTTAGCAACAATGGCAAACGGTTTATCTGAACCCTGAGTGAAACGCTGATAAGCCAAATCTATTTCCTCTATATTATGTCCATCAACTATGACACAATCCCACCCAAAAGAAACAATTCTATTATAATACTCATCCAATTTGTGTTTAAAAAGGGTTTCTTCACTTTGCCCAAGTCTATTAACATCCAAAATTAAACACAAGTTATCCAAATTGTATTTTTTAGCAATATTAAGAGCTTCAAAATTGCTACCCTCAAAAAACTCGCCATCACCAACCAAAACATAAACCTTAGAGGGAATGTTATAGGACTTTCTTGCCCATGCAGCACCAACAGCTATTGACAAACCTTGGCCAAGAGAACCTGTGGCATATTTAACTCCCCTCAACTTAACCGAAGGGTGCCCCTCCAATAAACTACCAAACTTTCTAAGAGACATCAAATCCTCGTTTATTATTCCAGTTCTTTTGTAGATAGAATAAAGAAGAGGAGCAGCATGACCCTTAGAAAGAATAAACTCATCGTGATTCAATTGGGGGTAATTCTCAGGTTCGAATAACAAGTGTTTGAAAAATAAAACCACCATCAATTCAACAGAGGATAGGCAAGTAGTTGGATGTCCAGATTTAGCTTCATAGGTGCTCTCTAATACATCCTTTCTTACAAGTTTACAAATTTCGGACAATTTGGTTACTGTGATCATGATTTTTGAGTGGAGCCGAGGGGATTTGAACCCCTGACCTTCTCGGTGCAAACGAGACGCTCTCCCGCTGAGCTACGACCCCATTTCTATATAAAATTCCACAACCACAAAAATAAACCTTCTTTATATAAAAATATCAAAAAATTTCAACCAAATTCAAAAACCATATGGCCTACTATAAACACCAGTATCAAGAACAATATAATCTATTAATGTATGTGGAGTAATATCAAAAGAAGGGTTATAGACTTCGTAATCTTTGTCAGTTAAGAAAATTTCTCCTATTTTAATCACTTCCTCTTTATTTCTCTCTTCTACATGGAACAATGCTAAATTATCAAGGTTGTAATCCACAGAAGAGTTAGGAGCAGCAACAACAAATGGTATATTGAAATATTTACAAAGAACAGCCAGATTTAGAGTCCCTATTTTATTTGAAGTATCACCATTTCGTGCTATTCTATCGGCGCCAACAATCACAAAATCAACCAATCCTTGAGACATTACATAAGCAGCAGAATTATCTGTTATTATCTTGAAATCAATACCTTCTCTTTTTAATTCCCAAGCTGTTAATCTACTGCCTTGCAAATATGGTCTCGTTTCATCAACCCAAACACAAACCTTTTTACCTGAATACTCTCTATGAGTATACTTTATTATACCTAAAGCAGTACCTAAACCAACGGTTGCCAAAGAACCAGTATTACAATGAGTTAAAAAATTAACCACTTTCTTATCTTCCTCAATTAAACCCTTTATTAAATTAAGTCCATTTTTAGCAATATTGATATTTCTTTCTTCCTCAGTTTCTATAACTTCGAAAATGAAATCCACAATTTTCTCCTTATAATTCTGATGGTTTCCCAAATATTTCTTAAACTGATTAAAATAGTTAAAAATGTTAACAGCGGTTGGTCTGGCACTCTTCAAAAACTCCATATCATTTTCTAAACTATTTCCCAAATATAAACCCAAGAGAGCCACAACGCCTATAAGAGGAGCACCCCTAACATTCATCTCTTTTATTACATTATATACATCATTGACACTCTTCAATGAAATATATTTCTCTTCAAAAGGTAAGAGTTTTTGATCCAAAACCCAAAATTCATTAGCATCAAAATCAAGTTTTATATTATCAAAATCTATTTTGTAATACATTTTTCATAAAAACGTCAATTAACTAGTAGCAGCAGCTGTGCTAAAATCAACAATGACTCTATTTTCTAACCCAAAATGCTCACTTATTCTTGATCCCAACCAGGCACCAAACTCACCACCAAGATAACCACCAATAATACCACCAAGTATGTATCCAACTGCTCCACCAATTGGAGCACCAATCCCTCCCAAAAGCGCACCTATAAATAACCCTGCTTTGGAACCTATCATGGACCCTAAAGAACTACCAACATAACCCATACCAATATTTAGAGTTGCAATAACCAACTCACCAACAGTAATTTTTTCATCTTCTAATATATCTCTAGAAGTTAAAATAGCACTGACTATCATACCCAACTTAGATAGAAATTTGCTCATCATTTCCCCTTTATATCTACTAAAAACAGAGTTAAAAAATCTTTCTATACCATCCAATATTGTTTGTCCTATATCAGAGATAAATCCTAAAAATCCAACGTATCCAACAATCTTATCCATATTTTCTCTTATAATTGTTTTCATTTGATTCACTTTAGATTGTAGAAATCTTATTATGGCATCCACAATTTTAGGGAAAATCTCAGTTCTCAAAGCGTTCTCAAGCTGTCTCCTTATTACTGGATTATCCCTCTCATTTCTACCAACAGCTCTCTCCCAATTTGAATTCAAATTTTCATTAACAATCCTCCTCATTAATGGATTAATAGAACTAGAATCACTGTTTGAAATAGGAAGAACTCTTTGAGAAAGAGTAATATCATTCTTCAAAGGGTTATTAGAAGAAATAATATTAGAACCTACTCTAAATTCATCCATATTTTAACCTCCATTAAAATATATAAGAACTTCGTAAAAAAATTAAATAAATTTTTTATTTATTTAACATTTTTTTTACATCTCAAGACAATAAAGAAACCAAACCTGATATTCGGTAAAAAAGGGAATATAACAACTAAAGAATAAATCTCAATATATGGAAAACATAAAAGATATATACAATGAAATAATTATGGAGCATTTTCAACATCCTTTCAATAAAAAAGAGTTGGACAAATACACGGTAGTTGAAGAATCACAGAATCCTCTGTGTGGAGACCAGTTAAAAATATTCATCTTACTCCAAGACAATATAATAAAAGATATTTCTTTCACAGGACAAGGATGCTCAATATCAATGGCTTCAGCCTCTATACTAACATCAACAGTTATAAATTTGGAGTTAACCCAAACAATAAAGATAACAGAAAAAACCATAGAATATATAAAAACAGGTAAGATTGAAGAAAGCAAATCTAATGAAATCCAGATAATAAAAAATAGTGATATAGTGGCTTTTGAAAATATTAACAAGTTTCCCGTGAGAATTAAATGCGCTCTTTTACCATGGATAACTTTAAAAACAATCCTACAAAACAGGAAAAATTAAAATGCAAAACACAAAAGAGCAAATACTAAAGATAATAGAGAATACAGAAGAAGTTATAAATGTAGAGGAACTTGAAAAAAAGCTAACAAAAAAAGAAAAACTAACAGTGAAATTGGGAATAGACCCAACAGCAAATAGTATTCACCTGGGCTTCGCAGTCGTCTTGAGAAAATTCAGGCTACTCCAAGATCTGGGACATGAAACTTTCTTAATATTGGGAGACTTTACCGCACTAATAGGAGACCCATCAGGAAAAAATAAAACCAGACCAATGTTAACAAAAGAGCAAATCCAACAAAACTTGCAAACATATATACCTCAGTTGGGCAAAATAATAGATCTATCAAAAACAAAGATAGTATACAACTCAGAATGGCTTTCAAAAATGAAGCCAGAAGAAATAGTTAAGTTAACTTCCCAATATACCTTGGCTCAAATGTTAGAGAGAGAAGATTTTAAAAATAGATACAAATCTAATGAACCGATTTCCCTACATGAGTTGTTATACCCATTATTCCAAGCTTATGATAGTGTCCATTTAAAAGCAGACATAGAATTGGGAGGAATAGATCAAAAATTCAATTTTTTAGTCACCAGATACATACAAGAAAAATACAATCAAGAACCCGAAATAGCTGTGATGATGCCCATACTTGAAGGAATAGATGGAATAAACAAAATGAGTAAATCATTAAATAACTTCATTGGAATAGATGAAAAACCCTTAGACATGTTCGTAAAGATCATGTCCATTCCAGATAACCTGATAAAAAGGTATTTCAGTTTATGCACAAGTATACCCTCAGAAAATGTTGAAAAGTTATTCAGTTTATATAATAATCCCAAAGATATAAAGCTCATATTAGCTAAGGAAATTGTAAGTATATACCATGGAGAAAATAAAGCCAATGAATCATATGATGAATTTATAAATGTCTATTCCAAAAGAGAGTTACCATCAAATATTCCCTTAATTAAATTGCCAAACTCATTGATAGATAATGATAACAATATCAATATAATAGATGCTTTGTATTTAACAGGATTAGCAGAAAGCAAAGCAGAAGCAAAGAGATTACTATCACATGGAGGAATCTACCTAAATGGAAACAAAATTACGAATAAAATAGTGAAATATTCCGAGCCCTTTATCTTGAGATTAGGTAAGTTCAATTATTATTCATTGATAAAGGAATGAAGGAACTTTTCAAAAAAAACAAATTTTTCTCATCAATTGAAAGTTTTTCATTAAGCGAGTATATATATCTCCTAAATTATACAAATGAACTGATAAATAAATATGATCAAGGACTACTAAACTGTATAGTTGGTAATTACTCCATTTTAGTCCTAAAGCAAGGTAATACAATACTTGGGAGTTATATTACCGAAATGCTTTCAAATCTAAAAAGGTTTTGTTTTAATGTTGACATATTTGATACACCACCTTTCTTAAATGATTTCTATGAAACCGCAATAATCATCAATAGCAATATCAACTTACCAATAGAAAATTTAATATATATAAACAGAGATACTTTTTCTATAATGCTAGCATTATCAATGTTTATATATGGTAGAGATTCTTTTGAAAATAAACAAAATATTATAACAGATGAAAGGATACTTAAGGAAGTAGATAAAAATATTTTCAACCATTTTATTAATAAAATAATTACCAAAAAGGAGTATTTATATTTTTTTAAAAATTATCAAATAGGTAATGAAATTGAATTTATCCCCCAACGAGAACTCTTTTTTGTTATAATGGGAATAATAATAATTCTAACAAGAAAAATATGAATGAAATATTAAAGAAAGTTAAAGAAATAAAAAAAGAAAACTTAGAAAAAATCATAAACAAAATAGAAAGCATATCAGACTTTTCAACCACAGAATATATCAATTTACTTAAAGAAAAAAATAACATAGAGGAATATTTAAAATACTATGAAGAATATGAAAAAATTCAAAAAGATGTTAATGATGCAAAAGAGTTATTGGAAATGGAAAAGGATCCAGAAATGCAACAATTCTATCAAGAAGAAATAATTAATCTATCAAAGAAAATAGAAAAAATAGAACATGAATTATGGAGCTTGATTATAGGACAAAATGAAGAGGATAACAAAAATGTGATAGTTGAAATAAGAGCAGGTACTGGTGGAGAAGAAGCAGCTCTATTCGCAGCAGACCTATTCAGAATGTATTCCAAATTTGCAGATAAAATGAAATTTAGAACTGAAATTTTAAATACAAATTATACCGATTTGGGAGGAGTAAAAGAAATAGTATTCCTAATAAGTGGTAAAAATGCTTATAAAACTTTCAAATACGAGAGTGGCACACACAGAGTCCAAAGAGTACCAATAACAGAAGCAAGTGGAAGAATACACACCTCAACAGCAACAGTAATAGTATTACCAGAAATGGAAGATAAAGAAGTAATAATAAAAGACGATGAAATAGAAATGGAAACTTTTAAAGCCGGCGGTCCAGGTGGACAAAATGTCAACAAGAATGAATGTGCAATTAGAGTGAGGCATATACCAACAGGGATAGTCGTCACCTGTGCAGATGAAAGAAGTTTACATCAAAATAAAATGAAAGCTCTGAAAATACTCCGAGCTAAAATAGCACAAATAGAAAGGGAAAAACAAGAAGAAGAATTGAGAAGACAGAGAAAACAACAGGTTAGAACAGGAGACAGAAGTGAAAAAATAAGAACATATAACTTCCCCCAAAATAGAATAACAGACCACAGAATAAATTTGACACTGCAAAACTTGGAGTCAATATTAGAAGGAAACTTAGAAGAAATAATAGAGGAACTCCAAAAAATGGAGATACTTGAAAAAATAGAAGAAATAAAACAAACAATATCATGAATATAGAAGTATTTAAGAAATTTGCCTCCAGTTTCCCTAAGTATTATCAAATAAAAAACCCTGGATTCATTCTAATGACAAAATACTATATCAGAAAGCCAACATTCAAATATTTGTGGTTTTTATTCTTCAAAGATCCCTTAAGAATATTAGCCAATTTTTTCATTTATGTTATTCCAATAATAATAAAAGAGTTCATTAGCAAATTATTTAATAAAAAACAGAGCTTATATTCGGATATAGATAAAGATCAAGTGATCAATTATTTTAGTAAAGGTCAAGGTTTTATAACTATAAGTTACTGTCAAAAACCACAGAGTTGTCCAGATGGAAGGTTTTCTACCAAATGTTCAGCAAGTCACCAATTTTGCAGTTCATGTTTCTTAGCAAATGTTAAAACCAAGGCTGATCAACTGAACTTAGATTTCTATATAGTTCTAGGTGACTATGATAGTGTATGGAACATTCTCAAAAACCAATTTTTCAAAAGAAAAAAAGGAGTATATATATTAACAGTTTGTAACATGGTTATGAATGTCATAAAATATTTATCTCCATTGTTTGGGTTTAAATGTTTGATAATCCCGTTTATCAAAGGGGAATGTAAAACATTAGCAGCTTACGAACTATCAGAATTCGGATACAAAAATGTCCAAACAGATATATCAACGCAAAACAAATCATTATTAATAGAGATCTTAAATAAGTCAATAGAGAAAAAAATGATGAGCAAAATTAAAATTGAAGGTGGTGTATATGAAAACCTCCAGCCTACTAAGTAAACTAAACATAGCATTTTTGATATTTTTTTTAATAACAGTAACAGTAATTGTTATAGCAAATAGTTCTTGGAAGCTTAGATTAAAGGGATCAAATAAAGAAGTAGCAACCAATCCAATAATAAAAGGAACTTCAGTGTTTGTTGATATATACGACCTAAGCAGCCTCTTCAATATAGATTACGAGGTAAATTTAACTCGGAAATATGTATTATTTCATAAAATTCCAACATTACCAAATCAAGTATCACAGCAGCCTAAACAAACCACCCAAACAACTCAAAATCTTACATCAAAAGATCAAAACTTAATATCTTCAACTTCAAAATTTCCAGAACAACCAAATAATATTAATTATATTTTGCACACCAAACTTTCAGGGGTAAAAACAATAGTTATCTCCAATCCAATAGATGAAGTCAAAAAGTTAGATGACAATAATTATAAAACATATACAGAAGATTTCGAGAACCTTGATAACACTATAAAATCTTCTTTTACAGAAAAGTCATTCAAAACAATAGTACTAGATAAGAATTTCAAATTTGATAAATTGGACATAAAATCGGTATCTAAATATCTTTTGGAAAAAAACATAGATGGGGCAATTATTCCCGTAGTAAAGAAATACTACTATTTTGAAAAAGAAGGAAACGCACTAATTCCAACAGTAGAAATACAAATAAATTACATTTTTATAAATAAACAGGGAGAAATATTATTTTTCAATGTGCAAAATATATCCAGAAGTATAGCCGTTCTTTCAAGTGGTTCAGTAAGATACAGAAAATCAAAATTATTAGATCTATCAAAAATGTCTGTTGAATTTTTTATAAGAGATTATCAAGAATATTACCAGATCTTGGAAACACAATAGGGAGGACAACCATGGAAGATAAAAAAGAGGAAGAAATAAATTCAGAAAATATAGAAAACGAACAAGAAATTATAGAAGAAGAAAAGCCTCCATTAGTGGACTTCAAGTTCAAAGAAAGAAGAAAAGAAGAAAGAAAGATATTAAGTCCTGCACGGTTAGTAAAAATAGTTGTACACTATGATCAAGATTTAATAATTGAGAAATGGGTTAGCGTAGTAGACATATCTCGACATGGAATGAAAATAATAATAGACATCCCACTAAAGTTAGCAGAAAATGTAAAAATAGAGTTTTACACTTCAAAAGACCCCATACAAACAGAAGCAAGGATAGCTTGGTGTAAAGAATTAATAAAAGGTTCTGGCTTGTATGCAGCTGGCTTAGATTTAGCAAAATTAAGTCAAGAAAGTTTTGAAAATATAAACAGTTTTCTGATGAATTTTGCCCCCTTTGAAGAGAGAAAAGCTGTAAGAGTAAAAAAACCGTTCCTTGTAGAACTAAAAACACAGAAAGAAGTAAAAAAGTTTTACACATATGCAGTAGATCTATCATTAACAGGAATGAGAATTATCAATGACTTTGAATTGCCAACAGAAGAGATTATATTAATCAAGGCAATATTGGGAGGCAGTGAAACAGAATATATAAAAGCTAAAGTTGTTTGGCAAGAAAACAAAACTTTTGGAGTAGTAATAGGAATAAATTTCATTGAAGCAAACAACGAAGATATAGAAAAAATAAAAGATTTCATATATAGCTCATAAAAGGAGAGATACTTTTATGAAACACATTTATATCACAACACCAATATATTACCCAAATTCTGATCCACACATAGGGACAGCATATACAACCTGTATAGCAGATTTTATAGCAAGATACTATAAACAGCGAAACTACGACGTGTTCTTGATGACTGGTAACGATGAAAACAGTATTAAGGTTCATGAAACAGCACAGAATCTGAAAATTGATACTCATACATATATCAACCAAATGGCAGAATTATTTAAACAAATATGGCAAAAATTAGGTATAGAATACAACAAGTTCATCAGAACAACAGATGATTACCATATAAAAACGGTTGAATTAGTGTTTAATATACTGTATGAAAGAGGATACATATATAAAAGTCATTATGAAGGTTGGTATTGCAAAAGTTGCGAAACATTCTGGACAAAGACAAAAGTGTCAGAAAATAAAACATGCCCCAACATAGAATGCCAAAAACCTTTAGAAGTAGTGAAAGAAGATAACTACTTCTTCAGATTATCCGCTTTTCAAGAAAAGCTTCTAAAGTTCTATGAACAGAATCCAGAAACAATATTCCCTAAAAGCAGATACAATGAAATACTGTCATTCATAAGGATGGGCCTACAGGATATATCAGTAAGCAGGAAAAATATAGAATGGGGCATAAAAGTCCCATTTGATAAGGAATATATAATATATGTATGGATTGATGCATTAACCAACTATATCAGTGGTATTGGTTATCCGGATAACTTTTTTGAACATTACTGGCAAAATACTTATCACATTATGGGAAAAGACATAATACGTTTTCATGCAGTAATATGGCCATCAATTTTAATGGCATTAGATTTAAATTTACCCAAAAAAATCATAGCTCACGGTTGGCTAACCACATCAGAAAATCAAAAGATATCCAAATCTAAGGGTGGAGATATGTTTAATCTAAAAAATTTTGTTTTCAATAAACCAGATTATTTAATAATGGGATTAAGATATTATCTATTAAGAGAGGGTTCATTTGGAGAAGATGTACCAGTTAGTGTAGAGAGATTTCAACAAATATATAATTCCGAATTAGCAAATAATCTAGGGAATTTGGTTTCAAGGGTTCTAGCACTAACTCAAAAAAACCTAGATGGCATTGTATACAAAAAATCTGAATTCAGTTTTATACATAATTTATCACAAAAAACAAGAAATGACTTTGAAAATAGTGTAGAAAATTTTGAATTCTCAAAATCCATGGATTCAGTAATAGATTTAGCCAACTTTTTAAATAAAAAAATAGAAGAAAATAGGCCTTGGGAATTGACAAATGATAAAGAATCATTAAATAAATTAATGTTCGAATTAATTTACGGAATAATAGTTATTGCAAAACTGATATATCCCGCTTTACCTAATATATCCTTAAAAATACTGGATCAGCTTGGAATAGGGGACTTAAACATCGATGAAAAAGTGTTAGACAAAATAGAAGTAAAGTACCGCGAGCCTTTATTTCCAGTGTTAAGAGATAGAGCACCTTTATCTTAAGGTTTTACAGATACAGAAAAAAAAAGGGTCCTTTTGGGACCCTTTTTTTATTAGTTTCATTAACTATTTTATCCGCCACCACCGAGAGCTTTTGCCCAGTTTTGAGCTATTTGGGACTGAGTTTTGAAAGCATTCATTCTGTTTTCTTCATGCATTTTCCTTATTGCTCTGTTAGTATCCAGGATCATTTTTTGCATTTCTTGTTGGTGTTTCTTTTCTGATAACATATCTGATAAAACCATATTTTCGAGTTCTCGTCTATTTTCATTAGCTATTTGTTGTCCCCTGTACTGATTTATTATTGGATCCCATTGTTGTTGGACCATCATTGGATACCATGAATTATCATGAGTCCCCATCCATGGATTCATACCAAATCCTCCCATTTTACTGCACCTCCTTCTTTATTACATTCAACATATATATATAACGAATAAAAAAAAATGAAAACTCAAAAAAGAAAAATTTACATTTTTTTTACAAACAGAACTCAAACCGTCAGAAAATATAAAGGTATCAAACACAAAAACATTGAAATAGATAATGAAGAAAATGAATTTTGACTTAATAATAACAGGCAACACTTTCGGTAGTTTCGTAACATTATTCCTATTAACCAAAAACTTTGATATAAGTGTAGCTCAAATTATACCAGAGATAAGTATAATAAAAGATATAAAGCTTTTTATTCCTACAAGTACATTTAAAAACATTCCGATTCCCTTTAAAACAATAATGGAAAATGATTTCCAAACCTATAACAGAATAAGCTTTTACTTACTTAATCAGGAAAAAACTTTACAAAGTGAAAAAAAAATAATCATTTCAACAACCTTAGATAAAATTAGAAAATTCTTACAAAACAATATCAAAAATCCCAGAAAATACAAGACTTTTCAAGGAACCATCAAAGAGATACATTTTAATAACGACAAAATATTTATAAAATTATCAAATAATAAAATTATCTCTTCACAGTATTTGATTGTATGTGATGACTTCTGGGGTAATATATGGAACCTTCTAAATTTCAAACCCCAACACACCGGAGGATGGATTATAAAAACCCCATTAACTACAACAATTAAATCTAAAACCTTCATGGCATTTGGTTATTCAAAAAGGGGAATCATATTGAGCGATTCAGAAAACATAATCTTTGCAAAACACATAAACAAGGAATACACAGTTGAAGATTTAATAAGCAACTTCTTACTTACCAATAGAATAGTAGAAAAACTAGTTATAAAAGATTGGAACAAATATGTCCTTCCGTTTACAACAAAGAATTACAGTTTTCACAACGAAATAAAAAACAAGAAAATATTTTTTATCACAGAATACTTGGGATTAATGAACTGTTTTCTACCAGAATATACAACACTTACTTCAATATTGGCAAGAGAATTATCTGATAATTTAGATACAAAAATAAAGACTTTAGAAGATTTTATACCTCTACTCAATAAAATAATAGAATACAATCGAATCTTTCTTAAATTGAGTAACTTCGTTAACAGCTTTCCTTTAATTTTCTTTAAAAATGAAGATAAAGATAAACTAATAATTGATATACTCATAGGAAATATAAACCCTCAAATTATGGACGATAAATTCAGAAAAATATTTGAAAATTATGATAGAAACTTTGAGGTTACTCTATCAGAAAGAGCTCTCGCGGAATCATAGCTTCCAACCGCCAGCAACCTCTATCAACTGACCAGTTATATAATCAGATTTATCACTGATTATAAATTCAAAAACATCACAAATTTCATTTAACGTAGCGGTCCTTCCCATTGGTATCTCTTTTACAGGTTGTGTAACAGAGTTTTCGGCAACCCCAACACCTATGACATTAACAGTGATACCTTTTTTAGCTAACAATTTTGCTAAACTCTTAGCGTATATTAAAACTCCAACCTTTGATATATCATAAGCAGTTGTATAGGGAGAAGCTTTAATCATATTAGTTCCAGCAAAACCCAAAAAAACTATTCTTCTTTTAATATAAGGTAAAAAAGCACTTGTCAATAAAAATGAAGTATTTAAATTTGAATCTATTATATACTTCCACTCATAAAAATTTGTTTCTAAAATACTTTTATACAAATAATCACCAACGTTGTTAACAATAACGTCAATGACTTTATTTTTAATAGTTATTCCGCTGACTAACTCAATAGTTTGTTTATCATCAAGTAAATCCGCTTTATATATTGGAACATCGAGAGAATATTTTTCTTTTATTTCTCTTTTAAAAGCGAGAGCTTGTTCTTCACTTTTTCTGTAATGAATGGGAACAAAATATCCTTTCTCAATTAACCTAATAGTTATAGCTTTTCCTATACCCTTGGTATTTCCTGAAACAAAAGCAAATCTTCTCTCCATACTAAACCTTTTTTCTTAAAACTATTCCAATCATCATACTACCCAAAGGAAAAGTTATAAGATTACCAATAATCGTAACAAATCCAACAGACATAAATAAACCAATAAATAAAAAACTAACAAAATTAGCCAAATAAGAAATAACAGTTTTTTTCAACATGGTGACCATTTTCACAAAAACTCCTCCTAAATCAAATTCTTTAATATTAGTATTAAAATATACTTGATTTTCTAATATAAAATGGAGAATAAAAATAATAACTAAAGAAAGAGAAATAGAAAATATAGTAATATAAACAACTAATTTTAAAAAGATCATTATTAGAAATCCAATAACTGGGAAGTTAGGAACAAATTTTACCAGAAAACCACTAATACCAATAGCCATCAAAAAAGAAAGAGCAAAAATAAATACAGCAATAAATGAAACTATATAACCTTCAATAATATAATTTATCTTATTCCTATCAAAGGTATGAATAAAAAAGAAAAAATCAGACAGATCAGATTTCAAATTCTGATAAATATCCTTATAAACCATTAGAACGTACCCATGCAAAAATGGAGATATAAAAAAACTACCAAACAATATGGATATAAAGAAAAACAAAATGGTAATAAAATTTATCTTATTTAAACTGCTAACAGCTCCAAAACAATTAAAAAAAGCAAAAATGACAAACCCTACAATAAGCACAAATGTAAACAAAGCTGTAGCAGTAACATAGTAGACAAACTTATACCCAGAATTGGATTTATACGTAAAAATTCCATAGGCTTCTCTTAAAAAAGGTAGTGTTTTTTGTTTTTTTATAATATCACCAATTTTATTTATAATCTTTTCTATATTTTCCATAATTCTTTCACTCCTGATATGCAGACCTTTATTGAAATAGATAAGAGTATTATTCCCATTATTCTAGAAAGAGCGTTTATACCTGCTTTTCCAAGCTTTTGTATCATTTTATCAGCAAATATCATGAAATAATAAGCAACAATGAGTGTTAACACAGAAGCAATCGGAATATAGAGCTTATATAAAAAATTATTCTCTTGAGATGTAAAAATAATAATACTTGACATCGTTACCGGACCAGTTAGAGCAGGAATAGACAGTGGGACTACCCAAATTCCTTGCTCTTCCAAAATCTGCTCCCGTATCTCTTCCTTCTCCTCCTTCGTTATCTTAGTTGGTTTATCAGAAGCAAAAAGCATCTCCAAAGATAATATAAAAAGCACTATACCACCAGCAACCTTAAAAGCATTCAAATCAATACTAAATAACTGAAGAATCCCATTACCAAAGAAAAAAAACAAAATAACTATCATACAAGAAAGAATAAAAGCTCTGAAAGCTATTAGCTTCTTAAATCTTCTAGAAACACCATAAGTAATGGAAATGAATATTGGAATAACACCAACAGGATCTATTATCACAAACATTGTTATAAAGTAATTAACAAATTTATGCAGAGGTTCCATAATTACTCACATTTATTTCAACAAGAAACAATTTCCCCTTTTTTTTATGCAATACAGATAAATCTCTACCTCTTTTTAAATTTTTTTGGTAGCACCAAATTAATGCTATCCCATGTTCATCTTCAAAAATTAAACACCTATCTTTTTCAAATTTCTCCAATTTTTTATCTATAAGAAATTTTTTTATTTTTTGTTTTTTCCCTTTTAAACCATAGGGATAAAAAAAATCACCATCCCTACGTAACCTTATTAATACACTCCTACCAAATAAACCTAAATAATAACCTTTTCTTTGCTTTATTTCGTAAATCTTATCCTCAGAAAATATCTTTTTTAAGTCATCAAAAACATGTGAATCAAATTCATCAAAAATTCTTATAACTTTTAATGAAACCAATAAATCATCAACAAAAATATTTTGCTCAGAATTTTGCATAAGATCTATCTTTCTTTCATGAAATTTATAAGGGAAATAAAAAAGATAAAAATTGTTACCAATATTTTGTAGATTCCAATTCTTTTTAATAGTTACCAGTTTATTTTTCAGAACTTGCTGCACAGAAGAATATTTTAAACCACCATGTACAACATCTTTAATATTAAAATAAAGAGACTCAGAAATAATAAAATCATCACAATCAGCTTTAAAAGAATCAACTTTAAAAGACAATTTGTAAAGTTTCTGCCCCAGATATTGCAAATCTGCTAACGACTTAATAAAACTGACATAAAGATCAGAAAACCTGAATATATTCCTCCAAATATTTATGTTATCATTATTCTTAAAATAATTCACAACATAGCAGGTTACCCTTTGATTTACAGAGTTTCTCAAAAAACTCTGATCAAAATTGGTATAATCTGTAATATATTTCTTCCCATTTTTTCGTAAAGCAGCCAATATTTTCACTTTAGGTATAAATATTAAAGGCCTTATAACTTTGATATCTTTCCAAAAAATTAATGGCTTCAAATTAAACAAATTCACATAGTGTCTTTTTTTTAGTAAATTTATAAAAAATGACGAGAACAGGTCATCCAAATTGTGAGCAGTTACAATCTTATTAAACCCATACTTCTTAGCAGCATCATAAGCCAAATCGTATCTCAAATTTCTTGCGAATTCCTCCAAATTTCTTTTCTCTCTCTTAGACAAATCCAAAACATTCTCTTCAAAATTGAAAAACTCAATACCCAATTCTTTACAATAACCTTCCAATAGTTCCTTTTCTCTATAGGAATCCCACCTTATTCTGTGATCAAGATGAAATACGCCAAACTTTATTGAATACAAATCCTTAATATTATTAAATAGAAACAAAAGGAATGTGCTATCTGGTCCCCCAGAGCACATTAAAAGTAAAGAATCTTGGTTTTCTATTAATCTATACTCATTTATAGTTATTAGAATATCATTTATTAATTCTTTTTGTATTTCCAAATTTCTATTTACTTTGTGAAAGCTGTTCTACATATTTGATTTTCACTCTTTTGAAAACTTCCTCTTTCAGTTTTTTCATCATTATAAATTGGGAAAGCCTATAGTTTATTTCTTCCTGACTGAGTTTCAATTGAGAAAGCTCAAAAACATATCTCTGAGTCTCAACATCATTTTTTAAATAATATTCAACCTCCAAGTTATCAAAAGTTATATTATATTTTCGTAGGAGATTGTTAATAATAATTGCTCTTTTTATATTTTCTTTTGCTATATTTTCTATATTCTTTTCGAAATCTTCTTGGGATAAACTGGAAGACTTTAAATAATCTTCAAGATTTCTATTTTGTCTGGATAAAAGTTGTAAGAAATTATTTTTCTGGAACTCCTTCTCTTTCTTAAACCATGTCTCAGGAATCTCAAAATCAATTTTATCTCTTAAAAATGAGAGGTATCTTGAGAATACCAAATCTTTCTGAATATTTTCTTTCTCTTGTTCTATAACATTTTTTATATCATTTTTTAAATCATCCAATGATTTATAGTTAACCAATTTCAATAGCTCTTCATCAGGTGGTATTTGCTTCTCAAGTACATTTGAAACCTTTATTTTAATTTTCAGTTTCTTATCTTTAAATTGTTCTATATTTGCAGGTCCATCTATCTCGAACTCTTTTTCTTCTTCTTTTTTCATTCCTATTAAATGTTCATATACACCGGGAAGCAACATCTCCTTAACTGCTAAAACTTGGTAGACATTGTTATCTCCACCTGCTAAAGTTATTCCACTATTATAATCTTTTATTTCAAAGTATATATCAACCCTATCACCTTCTTTTATTTCTCTGTTTGTTTCTTGGAAAGAAGAAAACTGATCCCTTATTTGTATAAACCTCTTTTCTATTTCCTGATCCATGTTTATTTCCAACTTATTGACTTCAACTTCAACATCATCCGGAATATCAAAAACTGGTTCAACTTCAATTAAAACAGAGTACACAATTTTCTCATAATTTGCAACCTCAAGTTTTATGTTGTTAATAGATACAACAGACTGGCTCATACTGGATAAATGATTCCTCAATGATTCATCCACAGAAGACTCAACAACTTTTTGAAATATGTACCCCTGACCAAGTTTGTTTTCAATTATATTAAAAGGTACTTTTCCTTTTCTAAACCCGGGAGCAACAAAATCTTTTTGTATTTCCCTCATTACTTTTGAATAAGCTTGATCTATTTCTTCTTTTGACACCTCCAATTTTATTTCTTTCAAGGTCTGAGTTCTGTTATTTTCCTCTAATATTTTTGGCATGTTTTTTACATTTGGGGTATTTTTATTCCGCCTCAAACCCCCTTGGCGGTACTACTTAGATATTAAATTTCTTAAAACATCAGCTATATTTTGAGCAAAGACGTCAACAGTAAAATAATGGTTAACAAGTACTTCATACATACTGAACAGTACTAATGAAAGTACAAAAACACCGAGCATGAAGTTGACAGGAAATGAAAGCATGAAGACATTTGATTGAGGAGCAACTCTGGCTATTAACCCCAAACCAACTTGCCCAATAAAAACGGCAACTACAACAGCACCAACAACATGTAACCCAATGTAAAAAAACTTTGTAGTAAGATTAACTATTGAATAAATAACTTTTTCATTTAGAGAATAATTGGAAGAAACAGGGATAACAGTAAAAGAAAATTTTATGGCCTCAAGGATTAAGTAAAAACCTCCACTTAAAATGAAAACAGTAAAGGCAAAATAGAACATAAAACGGGAATTCATGTTAACAGCACCCAACTGAGGATCAAAAGAAGCACCAGTTGATAACCCAAGCTGTTGATCCAATATAGCACCACCACCCTGAATAGCATTCAAAATAAAAATACAAAAATATCCCATTATTAAACCTACAAAAAACTCTTTAATAATGTTAAAAACAATCCATCCCATGTCAAGAGAAATAGATGGCAATGGTAAAACAAAAAACAACAAAAGAGATATGCTCCCTATCAATCCAATTTTTGCTGGAGCATTCAGATGTGGACTGGCAAATAAAGGAGCCTGTAAAACCATTCCTCCAATCCTCGCAAAAATTAATAAGTAAAAAACCAATGATTTTAAACCCAACTGCTCTTCCATCTATAATATTCTATTTGACTTCATAAACTATCTTTCCTTTTATTTCTTTCATTCCCAAAAATTCTTCAACAAATTCAAAAAATAAATCCCCATCATTAAAATCAAAAGGGGATATTTTTTTATTTTTTACCCTCTTGCAGTAAGCTGCAAAAATAGCATCAGTCATATTTGCACCAAAAGATCTATTATCCATAAATATTCCCGTGGATATCAAAGATTTAATTCTATTATCAATTAATAAATTTATGTCATTGTCAGTTAAAGTGTTGGTAATAACCACTTTATCAAATAATAAATCTCCTATCTTTTTTACATAATGGAAATCACCAAAAACAATATCAAAATCTTTGGATTTCAAAATCTCAGAAAGATTTTTAGAAGAAAAGTTCCTATATTTTTCCTGTTCTCGTCCAACGGGATAAATCAAATTAAAAGGTAGATTCAAAACATCTTCCAACATAATCTTAGCAACAAATTTCAGTTGATCAACATCATATATAATTTTATCAACATTCAGAGCAAACAATAGATCCCCTATCAAAAACTTAAACCCGCTATTTTTAAAAATTTCTAAAGTTGCAAATCTATCAAGAGAACTCACAAACAGTACCACTTGATCATTTTTTAAAATGTTCTTTTTAATTAAATTTTCAACTACCTGGGGCTCCCAAAACCTCTTTGTTATACTACCATCAACAACAGGAATATTCTTAGACCTATCATATAGCTTTTTAGCATCTCTTATAACGAAATACTCATTTTCAATAAACAACAACAAATCTATACCACCCAAACCGATAGCATCAACATCATCATCTTGCAACCGTTCTATTATCTTTTGAGCCAACAGAAAATTTCCATCAACCCCTAATCTATAAAGATTAACTGTATGAGATTCTGATATTTTAAGTGAAACACACTTATCTCTTTTGGAACTACCCAAACTAATACTTACACAATTAAATTCCATAATAATTTTTTCTATATTTAACACATTAAAACCTATTAAAAACAGGATATAGAAAAAATGTGGATAATTAGATAGTATAAGGCAAATTTTATGAAATCTGATATTTTTGAAGCAGCACACAACAATGATATAAAATCCATAAAAGAAATTGTCCAGAAAAAATTAGTAGACATTAACACTAAGAATGAGTTTGGCAACACCGCCTTACATATCGCTTCATTCAAAGGACACAAAAAATTGGTAGAAATTCTTCTCGAAGCTGGAGCTTCACCAAATATCCAAAACAACGTTGGATACACACCACTTCATGACGCATCATATTACGGTTTCACTAGTATAGCGAGAATCTTAGTAGCTAACAATGCCATGATAAACATTCAGGATACTTATGGAAACACACCACTACACTATGCAGTATTAAGAAATCATAAAGAAATAGTAGATTTCCTACTAAAATTAGGAGCAGATTTTAATATAAAAAACAATCAACATAAAACTCCACTTGATTTAGCAAAAGAATATAATTATACAGGAATAGAAAACCTGATAGAATTCTACATGAAAAATCCGCCCAAGCTGGCGTAGTGGCGGAATACAAATCACCAGCAAAAATCAAACATGCAAGAAACAATAAAACAAGAATTGGTTAATCTTATAAAAGACCGAAGGTCAATAACTTTCTTTGATTCCTCAAAAGAAATACCAGAACAAACATTAGAAGAATTGATAAATTTAGCATCCACAGCACCCTCAGGTTATAACCTACAACCATGGAAAATTATAATAGTCAAAGACAAACAAAAAAAATCCGCCCTCAAAGAAATATGCTTTAATCAACAAAAAGTCGAGGATGCTTCAGCAAACATAGTGGTTCTGGCAAATACCAAAGGTGGTATAGAAAACGTAGATAGAGTATTGGATAACTGGATAGAGTTGGGATACATAAATCCAGACCAGAAAGATCCTATAAAACAAAGCATAATCAACTCTTGGAGCGATATAGAAAGAGCAAAAAAGAAATCAATAAGAGATTCAGCAATGTTTGCAATGAATATCATGACATGTGCAAGGATATTTGGCTTGGAAACTCACCCAATGGAAGGATTCGATGAACAAAAACTCAGAGAATTCCTTAACATCCCCACCCATATGATACCAATAATGATAATAGCAATAGGATACAAAGATAAAACAAAAGAATTACTACCAAGAGCCTATAGATTCAATTTCCAAGAAATATCCAAATTAATCCAAGATTAATCAAAGATAATCAATTCTAAATATAAAAGAAGAAAGGAGTAACTAACATGAAAGTAGCAATGATTTCCCTAGAGATGGTTCCTTTCTCAAAAGTCGGTGGATTAGCAGATGTAATAGGTTCCCTACCCAAATCGCTTCCCATCAAAACAGCCGTCATAACACCATACTATGGAAATATAACAAACAACCTGTATTCAAAATTTTCAGACCAAGAACTAAAATTAGAGCCAATTAAAACCCTAAATATCTTAAACCACCAAATTGAAATTTGTAAAACAATCTATAACAATGTAGACGTATTTCTCATCTGCAACAGAGAGCTATTTGAAAGGGAAGGAATTTACTTAGATAAATCAGGTAAACCATTTGAAGATGAAATACTAAGATATTATGTATTTTCTAGAGCAGCAATAGAAATAGCCTCCGAATTTGATGTAATACATTGTCATGACTGGCACACCTCGTTTGTCATAATACTTGCTAAACTGAAAAATCTAAAAAATACAATTTTCACAATACATAACATAGCCTACCAGGGAGTAGTTGAAAAGGAATCCATTCAATTTCTATCCGATGACATAAAAAACCTTTTATTTGAATATGGAGAATACCATGGTAAAATAAATCTTATGAAGGCCGCAATAATACTATCAGATATAGTCTCAACAGTAAGTCCAACATACGCTTATGAAATACAAAACTTTTCTCATTTTGGAATGGGTTTAGAAAACGTTCTCAAACAAAACTCACATAAAATAATGGGAATACTCAATGGAATAGATAATGAACTTTGGAATCCACAAACAGACAAACATATATACTACAATTATTCCTCAGAGAATTTAGAAGAAGGTAAAAAAATTAATAGAGAAAAATTATTGAAAGAATTCAATCTAAAAAATGCTAATATACTATTTGGAATAGTTGCAAGATTAGATTACCAAAAGGGATTTGATATTCTCCATAAAGCAGTAGAAAATCTAACACCGGGAACATTTAATTTACTCGTCTTAGGAACAGGAAACCCAGAAATACAAAAAAGTATACTAGAATTATCAGAAAGATATCCAGAATTTATAAAAGTAAATATAACATTTGATGAAGTATTAGCAAGGAAAATATATGCAGCTTCTGATTATTTTATAATACCCTCAAGATTTGAACCCTGTGGCTTATCACAAATGATATCCTATAGATATGGAACAATACCAATAGCAACAAAAACAGGAGGACTAAAAGACAGTATAATAGATATTTTTGAAAATCCTTCTTGTGGAACAGGTATACTCATAGAAAACGCAGACCCCAATCTTTTGAGTCAATCAATCAAAAAAGCAATAGAAATAAATAGACTAAAGTTAACCGAAATACAAAAAAGAGTAATGGGTTTAGATTTCAGTTGGAATAATAGCGCAAAAGAATACATAAAGATGTATGAAAAAATATTAACGTTGAAATCATAGGATTAATAAAAAAAAATTGAATGAAATATAAACTGAGTTTATGGGATTCAATATTCATAGTGGTGGGATCCATGATTGGGTCCGGTATCTTCATAGTTCCATCCATTATTTCCTCAAAAATACCTGATAGTACAACAGTTATACTAATCTGGATATTGGCAGGAATAATAACAATTTTAGGAGCAATAAACTATGCAGAATTAGCTTCAATGTTTCCCTCAAAAGGTGGCCAATATACTTACCTAAAGGAAACCTACGGTAATTTGGTCGGGTTCCTGTTCGTCTGGACAAGTTTTTTCGTTATACAAGCAGGAACAATAGCGGCAGTAGCAATAGCAATGTCAAAATATATAGGAACCTTTGTACCATTTATCTCAGAACAAAACATTATAATAAACTATGGGGCTTTTAAAATAAACACAGCTCAGATAGTAAGTATCATATCAATAACAATACTAACAATCATCAATATAATAGGTTTAAAATTGGGTTCAACCGTTCAAAATGTATTTACAATATCAAAAGTTGCTGTAATCATAATACTTGTAAGTTTCTCCTTCTTAAACCCAATAGGAAGCACAGGAAACATTTTTTCAACCCACAGTGTTGAAAGCTTATCAAATATAAATTTCGTTCTGATGGTATTTGCTTGGAGTTTATCAAAAGTTTTTTTTGCTTATGATGCTTGGTACTACTTAACCTATATATCACACGAAGTAAAGGAGCCAAACAAAACCATACCACTAGCAATGGTAATAGGAACAGGATTAACAACAATAATATACGTTATAACAACAATAAGCTATTTTTATGTTTTAGGAATAGAAGGAGTTAGTAACTCATTTGACAATAAAGTTGCTGAAGAGGTATCAAAATTAATATTTCCCATGTTTGGAGTGTATTTTATTTCTCTGGGAATAATAATATCAACTTTTGGATGTAACAATGGTCTAATACTGACAAGTTCAAGACTAATATACGCTTTGGCTTCAGATAAAATGTTTCACCCATCTTTAGCTCAAGAACATCCCAAATATAATACTCCTCATATAGCTTTAATTTTTCAAGCCTTATGGATAAGTATCTTAATACTTCTTGGTAACTACAGTTCTCTACTGACTTATGTAACTTTCGCATCTATAGCATTCAATTTTTTAACAGTATTGGCAGTAATCATTCAAAGGTTTAAAAACCCCAACTTAGAAAGGCCATTCAAAACATGGTTCTATCCTTTAACAACCATATTATACTTATTATCAACATTTATTTTCATAATCTATACTTTCTTGAGTAGCTTGGTAGAGACCATAACAGGAATAGGTATAATACTAACAGGACTAATAGCTTATAAATTCATCAAAAACCCAAAAACATGAAAAAAATATTTATTTTTTCATGAAAAAAATATTTATTTTTTTAGGTTTAATACTGATCTTTACATTCTCATGTAAACAAAACCAGCAAACAAAAGAAATAAACCAAATAATAGAATATGTAAAGGAAGATAATTATCAAGAAATAATAAAAAAATTTGATGAACTAATAAAATTCAAAGATAACAATGGTAGGAATATACTCCATTATTGCTCCCTCAATAATTCAGTCAATACTCTTGAAAATTTACTAAAACACAAAGAATTTAAAAATATAATAGATCAAAAGGATAAATATGGGAATTCTCCACTTAAATTAGCAATACAAAAGGGAAATAAAGATATAGTGGAACTACTTTTAAACAACGGTTCAGATATCAATTTAAGAGACAATTTCCTAGGATTCACACCAATCATGACAGCAGCATTCAATAATAAAAAAGAAATAGTTAAACTTTTATATAGCAAAGGAGCAAATCTTTATGACAGAGACCTACAATATAACATGTCAATACCATTCTGGATAGTAAGAAAAAACGATCTAGAAATGTTGAAATTCATAATAGAAGAAATGAACTACAAAAGTGTAGACCTGAAAGAGCTAATGTTAGAAGCAACAATGACATCAAATATAAAAGAAGAAATAATAGAATATATATACCATATAGAACCAAACTCTATAAATTACCAAAATGATGAAAATATCAATCCATTAATGGGATGCATAATAAGTGGTAATTTCAAACAAGCACAGTTGATAATCTCAAAAAATAAAAGATTATCGTTCCTAAAAGACCAAAATTCATGTAATATAATAGATCACTTTTTTATGAATCATGAAACAGATGGATTAGCAAATTTCTTAGAGCTACTACACAAAAACTTCTCAAAAGAAGAAATAAATATATTAATCACGGAATCAAGCATTTACCATTCATTGAGTAACGAAGAAAGAAAAAGATTATGGAATCAATTTTTAAAATAATTCAGGTTAAATATTCCTCTATTTTTGTGGCCAATTCAACATCTTTATGAGTCACTTTACCTTCTGAATGGGTAAACAACGTGATTTTGCAATTCCTATATGATATAAGAGCATCAGGATGGTGATTATACTTCTCAGAAAGGTAAGCCACAGCATTAAAAAACATAACCACTTCTTTAAAATTATTGAACCTAAAATCTTTTGTTAGCTTATCATCTTCTATTTTCCAACCTTTTTCTAGTAAGCTTTCCATTTTTAGACCTCCGATTTATAATTTAAATATGAAACCATTTTATCCTCCAAGGGAAATTGAAAAAGGAAAATAAAAAAAAAGATAGAACTGAAAATTGGAGATTATGAGGTTATATCTTTTTTTTGGTCCTCCAGGAAGTGGTAAAGGTACTCAAGCAAATCTCATAAAACAGAAGTTCCCTCAAACCCTGTATTTATCCACTGGAGATCACATGAGATACCATATAAAAAACCAGACAGAAATCGGAAAAACGGCACAGAATTATATAAACCAAGGAATGCTAGTCCCATCATCTCTAATCAACGAATTAGTTCTTGAAGAAATAAACAAAATGAAAACTAATAACCCTTCACAAATTGTCATACTTGATGGATACCCCAGAACAATAGAACAACTGCAGTTCTTAATACAAAACATATCAAAACCATCCTTAACAATATTCTTTGATATATCCTTAGAAAAAATAATAGAAAGAATATGTTTAAGAAGAATTTGTCCAAAATGTAATTCAATATACCACTTAATCTATCAAAAACCCCAAAATAACGAAAGATGCGACTTCTGCAATAACCCCCTCATACAGCGAGAAGACGATAAAGAAGAAATAGTAAAAAAAAGATATGAAATATACAAAGCTGAAACCCTGCCCGTTATAAAAGAAATAGAAAATCAAAACCTACAAATAGTATTCGTAAACTCATCACAAGAAATAACCAAAATATTTGAACAAATACTACCCTATTTTGAAACCAACTCTCAAGAATAGTTAGAGAGAATTTTCACAATAGCACTAACCAACTCTCTATAGAGGCGTTCATCATAATCC
>JAOABG010000080.1 GCA_026418475.1 bacterium
AATAGAAGATGAAGAAGAATTATGGGTTTCAAGACCACCTGTGGTAACAATAATGGGACATGTAGATCATGGTAAAACCACCCTTCTAGATACGATACGTAAAACTAACGTTGCAAATCTTGAAGCCGGTGGAATAACACAACATATTGGAGCCTATCAAATAGAATTTATGAGCAAAAAAATAACATTCATAGACACTCCTGGCCATGAAGCTTTCACAACATTAAGAGCGAGAGGAACAATGGTAACAGATATAGTCATATTAGTTGTAGCAGCAGATGACGGAGTAATGCCACAAACAATAGAAGCAATAAACCATGCAAAAGCAGCAGGTGTACCAATAATAGTGGCAATAAACAAGATAGATAAACCCAACGCAAACATAGATAGGGTGAAAAATCAGTTGGTTACCTATGGATTAATACCAGAAGAATGGGGTGGACAAACCCCCTTCGTAGAAATTTCTGCAAAAGCAGGTAAAAATATAAACACACTGCTAGAAATAGTACTTTTAGTTGCAGAATTAATGGAATTAAAAGCAAATGCTGCAGGAAAACCAGAAGGAATAGTCATTGAATCCAAACTTGATAAAAACAGAGGACCAGTGGCAACAATCATAGTCAAAAAAGGAATACTCAAACCAGGAATGACATTTTACATAGGTAAAACCTGGGGAAAAATAAGAGCAATGTACAATGAAAGAGGACAACAACTGAAAGAAGCTACACCATCAACCCCTATAGAGATAATAGGAATAGCTCAAGTTCCAAACGCAGGAGAAAAATTAATAGTAGTAGAAAACGAAAAAATAGCTAAAGAAATAGCCATAGAAAACCAAAAAATTGAAGAATACAATAAGAAGTTCTCAAAATCATTTTCAATTCAAGATATATTATCAAAACTGCATAACAGTGAAACATTTTTAATAAACATTATCTTAAAAACAGATACTCAAGGAAGCTTGGAAGCCATAAAAGCAATGATAGAAAAAATGGTAACAGATAAAGTAAAACCAACAATTATACATAGTGCAATTGGTAATATTTCCGATAGTGATGTACTCTTAGCAAAAGCGTCAAACGCAATAATCGTAGGATTTAACACCAAAATTGAAGCAAACGCAAAAAAAATTATAGAAAAAGAAAATATACCAGTATACATACATAATATAATATACGAACTAATAGAAAACCTCAAAAAATTGGTTGAAGGAAAAATTAAACCTGAAGAAATAGAAACAGAAGTTGGAGAAGTGCAAATAAAACAGGTATTCAAAGTTAAAAATGGTAAAGTTGCAGGATGCTATGTATTAAATGGAAAAATAACAAGAGACTCAAAAATAATAATAGAAAGAAACAGAGAAAAAGTATTCGAAGGATACATAGAATCACTTAGGAGATTCCAAGAAGATGTTAAAGAAGTAATACAAGGATACGAATGTGGAATAAAAATTAAAGATTTTAATGATATTCAAGTGGGAGATATAATAAGAGTATTCATTAAAACAATCAAAGAAAATTAGGAGGGGCTATGAATTACAAAATACCAGATAATCTATTATATTCTGAACAACACGAATGGATATTACTTGATGAAAACATTGCTAAAATAGGAATTACAGATTTCGCACAGAAAGAGTTAGGAGATATCGTCTATATAGAAGTACCTAATATCAATCAAAAAGTGGAGTTTATGAAAGTATGCGGTTCCATAGAATCCGTCAAAAGTGTTTCTGATCTATACAGTCCGGTTGAAGGAATTGTAATAGATATCAATGAAGAAGTTGTGAATAAACCAGAACTACTCAATCAAGATCCCTACGAATATTGGATCTTTAAAACAGAAATCAAAAATTTTGATAAATATAAAGACAAATTAATGTCAGCAGAAAAATATAAGGAATTTATTGGAGAATAAATGGAAAACATATATAAAATATTAGTTATCCTCTTCATAATTACTAGTATTCTTCTGATAATGGGAGTTGCAAGCTACGTAACCGAAAGATCTGGATTAAGTGGAATAATGGGACAACAAATAGAATCAAAAACCTCCAAAAAATTAACCAAAGAAGAAATGATCCAAAAATGGACATCTATTGTCGCTTACATATTTCTCTTTCTATCTCTACTACTAAGCATTATTTCACAACAAATATTCAACAAATACTAACTCTATCTACTCATTCTCCTAAATTGAACTACTAATAAGAACAAAACAGTAAGAGATAAAGATAATTGAATAAGTTCAATAGATGAATCCATAGGATTGGCATAGGGTTGATTCACAAATTCATTTTCAAAATAAACCAATTCCTTTTCTTCCTCACCATGTTCATGATCTACATGTTTTAAAGAAACAGTATTATATAGAGATATTTTAGAAAGCAATAAATATATTTTTTGAGCAGAAAAAGGAGAGATAAAAAGAGCAATTAAAAATAAGGCCCCAATTACCCAAAATATTATAAATATTATATCTTTTTTTTTCATAGTATTATTTTTAATTCTTGAGTATTCTCCGCCTCATCTTTAACAATAACTTGAGTTTGCTTATCTAAGTTTTGTATATTCAGAATGTATTCATAAACATTCTTTTCTATTTTGTTAAGTTTCATAGGTATAATATCTTTTTCATTTTTAATAAAAGCTTCAACAAATGAATCATCTTCTACTAAAATTTTCAATACATTATTTACATATGTATACTTTTTCACTACTGGTTTAGAATTATCAATAAATATCTGTAGCTCTTGTTCTTGAATAAAATAGTTTGAAGGATTTAATGGTAAATCATCAACAGTAAGTTTCAGATTAACTTTACCTTTCTTATTATTTAACATTGAAATACTAAGAGAAACATTGGTTGAAAAATCAGGATTATTTACATCCGTTTTTTTAGTTGTGACCTGTTTCTTATCAATCTCAGTCCATTTTTTACCGTCATAATACTTCAGATAAACGTTCAATTTATCACCATTTGGATCCCACAAACTAACATTAATAGACCCATTGGAGTTATAAACCTTCTTCCCAGAATCAATAATAAAAAATGGTTTATAATTAATCTTTTCAAATAATCCGAAAATGGAATGTATCGTAGTTCCAGGATAGATTATAAATTTGTATTGAAAATATCTATACTGGTAGTTAAATCTGTTAATATCTTTATAGTTTATCCATTTTGTCCATGTCTGATCAACTATGGGGTTATTACCCCACCTTATAAATAGATCATAATTCCCTTCCGCTCTTATAACAAAGTCATATAAATATTTTTGTTGTCCAGAATCAAAAACCTTAGAGATATAATGTCCCTTTTCCGATTTGTTGGAAAAATTTATAACAGTAAACGTATTAGATATGTAAGGAATATAAAATTTTTCAGAAGACTTAACAAAAGGTATAAACCAATAAAAGTTTGGGACAGATATGTTCTTTTCCCAATTCAGGTTATGAGTTTTTTGAAACCTATCATTTATTATACCTAAAAGTTCTTCTTTTTTAATAGAAAAAACTGATAATTTACTCCCTTTATAACTCAAGAATACTTTATTATTAAAAAGTATTATGTCCTCAACATATCCATTGGTATCAAATCCATCATAAAGTATTGGTCTGTTAAATCCTGTATTATTTCTGTAGTTTGGTATAACGTACAGATAAGGTTTGGGGTATGTACCAATAAGTAAATTATCATCTATAACTCTCAGAGCTGTGACATTTTCCTGATACGTCTGAAAATACTTTTTTTCATTTTCATTCATTTTCAATACCATTCCTCCATAACAAGCCAACAGAATATTATCACCATCAATAAGTAAATTAGAAATATTTATGAAAGGCAGCACCTCTTCTCTTAATTTATTACCATCAAGAGAAAAAAACACCAAAGAAGATGGATATTTAATATTTGTAGCAACTAGATAATTTTTATAAAAATCTGCATTTTGAAAAACATAATCAGTCTTTATCTTTTTTTCAATTGAAAAGTTTGATGGATTTATAATTATTATTTGACCTTCATAAGTAGAGGCCACTATTTTATTATTTGATAATCTGACATCAGAAAATATACCATCAAATTTAACAGAATTTATGATTTTCCCGTCATTTTTGAAAACATATAAATTGGTTGAATTATCAAAGTTATAAAAGAATCCCAAAAATTGATTATTATGATATAATATTTTAAATAGCGGTTTATCCACCTTTATTTCTCCAAAACTTTCTTGAGAAAAAACTATATTAGACTGATAATCTATTACAACATTGTTTTGGGTACCATCAACTAAATCTTCATAGTTTGAGAGATTAACCATATTGGAGTCAGTATCAGAACTCTCTTTATCTTGTTCCTGATTACCTTTATTATTAGTATTTTCTTCTTCTTTATTTGTTTTAGTATTGTAATTTTTCAAAATATTATATATTTCTTGTTCTACATCATCGACATTATTTGAATTCCTTTTAATAAAACCATTATTGTCTATATTTTTAACATTTTTAATATATGATAATATGGTTTTTTCTTGTTTTTTTCTTTCAGCTTTGGAAATGGAACCATTTATATCTATCTGAAATATATCATAGCCAAGTGGTATAAAATTGGTCTTATGGACTATTATAACAGGATAGTAAGAAAGATATATAAAAGGCATACTATATTGAAGATAATATTTATACAGTTGAGGAGTGGTTAAAGGAATAACTTTGCCAGCATAATTTATAGCACCATACAGTTTTGTAGAAATAACAACAGATAATGATTTAGGATCGGGTCTAGAAAAAAAGTTTATAAAAGTAATTAATTGATTAAAATCTTTCGGAGTGGTCCACATTATAC
>JAOABG010000081.1 GCA_026418475.1 bacterium
CTCTTATACTTACAAGAAAGACAATTCCTACCTTACTGGTTTGAAACTGGCACTCCTTCCTTTCTCATCAAAGTCCTACAACAAAAACAGTTCTATATCCCTCAACTAGAAAAAATAATCTCCTCTGAAGACATATTAAGTGCTTTTGATATTGAATCCATTGAACCTGAAGCTCTTCTCTTCCAAACAGGCTACCTTACTATTAAGGATTCTTTCATCAAAAATCAACAAACCTTTTTTACTCTATCTTATCCTAACTTTGAAGTTAAAATTTCTCTCAATTCCAGATTAGCTTCTCTTTTTACTAACTCTGCTTATCTCAAACAAAAATTTACCTTGCAACTCATTGATATTCTCGATAACTCCACTTTGGAATTCCTACCTTCTTTTCTTAACAACCTCTTCGCTCAAATCCCTTTCCAATGGTATACCCACACTTCTCAATATGAAGCTTTCTATTGCACTGTGTTTTATGTTTTCCTTGTTTCCACTGGGCTGAACGTCATAGCTGAAGATACCTCTTCTACTGGCAACATTGACTTAACTGTTCTACATCAAAATACTGCTTACATATTTGAATTCAAAGTTGATAAAGGACAACCTTTAGAGCAAATACTCTCCAAACAGTACTTCAACAAATACCTTAATTACGAAAAAATCTTTGCTATTGGCATTGTTATTGATTCCTCCTCCAAATCTATCAAATCTTTCAAAATCCAACAAATTAGACAATCCTAATTATAAAAATTATAAAATTTATAAATCAGCAGAAAAATGAAATTAGTTGTATAAATAATACAACGTGTTTTCCAGAATTTTTATTCAAAAACCAAATCTCCTAATCCATGATTATCAGATAATATAAAGAAAACATAATCAATTTCTCATACATACTAATAAAAACTATTCATACCATTATCCACAACTCATATAACTCTTATTTTCTGGCATTTCTTCTGAAATCATTGTTTTTAAAGTAAGATTGTTCAATAAATAGTATAAAATAAAAACCAGAAAATTAATACTTTAATAAAGAATACAAAGACTAATAAAGATACAAACTGGTAAATCAAACAAAATCAATTTTTATAATGTTAAATTCAGTTAAATTTTATAAAGTTAAAAAGGAATAACAGGTTGTTAAAACAAATTTTATAAATACAATGAAGTTAGAATGGTGGTTAATATTCTCTGTTATAAGCTTAGTTCTGTGGGGGATCTCTGGATTCTTCATGAAAGTGGCAACTTTTAAATTAGACCCTCGAATAGCTTTCATTTTTCAATCAACAGGAGTTTTAATAGTGGCATCAATGGTATTTTTTTCAACAATGGGAATCTTAAAAAATTCCTTATCTCCAGATCTTAAATTATATATCATATCAGGTTTGCTTGCAGGGTTAACAGGAGGTTTAGGAACATTCTTTCTACTGAAGGCTTATGAAAAAGGGAATTTGGCAACTGTAACAGTTCTAACAGCACTCTATCCCGTAATCTCTGTTCTACTCGGAATAATAATACTTAAAGAAAAGTTGACTTTAACACAAATAATTGCCATTATCTTATCTCTCGTAGCAATAGTGTTATTTTCCATCCCTTAAAAATTTAGGAAGGAATATTAAAAAAAAAGTAGAACTCTTTAATTATATAGAGGCCCTGTCGTCTAGTGGACTAGGACACCGGCCCTTCAAGCCGGAGACACGGGTTCGAATCCCGTCAGGGTCATCTCTAAAACCTCAATATGGAATGGTCTCAAGAATATTACCCCTACAGTACCATAATTAAAATCAATCTCAAACCACAAGAACAAATATTTATAAATCCACACTCATTTCTTTCAAGTAAAGGTAACATAGCAATAGAAACACAAGACTTAACAAAAATGATACAAAATATAATACAAAGTATAAAAAACAAAGACATAAAAAATCTATTTAATCTAGGAAACACTTCAGACCTATTTTTAACTAAATTAACTGCAATAGAAGAAAGCGAAGTATATCTAACTCACATAATACCTGGAGATATAAAACACCTAGAGATAAAACCTAATGAAGAATATGTTGTCTTTTCAGATTATTACCTTGGACATTACGGAAACTTAAGTATAACTCCAGAAATAGAATACTTAAAAGATACGATAATGTTAAAAGCATTAGGAATAACTCAATCATCAATAAAATCATTTTTATCAAATTTTTCATTAAAGTCCATTTTTTCAATAAGATCCATAATAAAAAATATTCTAAACATAAGAAACCTTCCTTTTATATTGTTAGAATATGTTCTATCTGAAAAAAATAAAATTCAGAACTTAAAACATCTGGTTTGTCTAAAAATCTCTGGAGAGGGTGGTGTATTTATTTCAGGATTCGGAGCAATAAAAGAATTTGAAATAGAAAACGAATCAGATATAAACTATTTCCACATTATAGCCTTTCAAAAAGGAATTAATTATAAAATACAAAACATAACAAATTTAGCTTTCTCAGAACACAACATAACCTTAAGAATTAAAGGACCAACAAAAATAATAATACAAACAAGAAACTGGAATGCATTAACGCCAATTATAAACGAAAATATTGTAAATCCATCATCAACTCAAACAAATCAAACGAATAAATCAACAAATAAATCAATAGATAGTATAAAAGTGACGAAGTGACAAGAAACAAATAAAACTTACAAGGAGTTAGAAATGAAAAAAGTAACCCTTATAGAAGGAGATGGAATAGGAAAAGAAATAAGTACCTCTGTTATAAAGATATTTGAGGCAGCAAAAGTTCCAGTTGAATGGGATAAAAAACCCGCAGGATTAGAATGTTATGAAAAATATGGTACCCCACTTCCAGAAGAAACACTAAATTCCATAAAACACAACAAGATAGCATTAAAAGGACCAACGACTACACCAGTTGGAACTGGACACAAAAGTGTTAACGTAACCATTAGAAAATCTTTAGAATTATTTGCAAATGTCAGACCAGCTAAAACATTACCCGGTGTCAATACAAGATTCGGTAATATAGATATAGTAGTTATAAGAGAAAACATAGAAGACACATATGGAGCAATAGAACATATGGAAACTCCAGACGTAGCACAAACTCTCAGAATAATAACAAGACAAGGCTCATTCATGATACATTCTTTTGCTTTTGAATACACCAGAAATAACAACAGAAAAAGACTAACCTGTGTTCATAAAGCAAACATCCAAAAAATGTCTGATGGATTGTTCCTAGAAACTTTTAATGAATTATCACAAAAATATCCAGATATAAAAGCAGATGACATAATAGTGGATAATCTCTGTATGCAATTAGTGACAAACCCGGAAAAATTTGATGTCCTCGTTCTACCAAACATATTTGGAGATATAGTGAGCGATCTATGTGCTGGCCTAGTTGGAGGACTTGGATTAGCACCAAGTGGAAATATAGGTAAAAACCTGGCAGTTTTTGAAGCAGTGCATGGCTCGGCACCAGACATAGCAGGTAAAAACATAGCAAACCCCACAGCTCTTATACTATCATCCACAATGATGTTAAAACATATAGGTATGAAAAACTATGCTGAAAAAATAGAACAAGCACTCCAAAATACCCTAAAATCAGGAATAAAAACCCAAGACTTAGGAGGCAACTACTCAACAACAGAATTTACTGAAGCAATAATAAAAGAAATAAATAAAACTCAAACATATATTGAGGTAGCTAATAAAGAACACCAAAGTGAAATACGTTTCTTTGATCCCCCATCTCCAACACCCTCAGAAAGATGGGAAATCACAGGAATAGACTTATTCATAGAATGGAATAAAGTAGAATCATTACCTGAGATACCACAAAAGATAGAAAACCTTGAATTAAAAATGATATCAAACAGAGGCACAAAAATATACCCCCCACCAGTACCGGAAATACTAATGGTAAACTGGTACAGATGTAGATACCTATCAGATAAAGCTTTATCCTATCAAGATATATTAGAATTCCTAAAAAAAATAACAGAGCTACAGATCAAATGGATGCATATTGAAGTACTTAGAAAACATGATAACAAACACTTATTCTCAAAAGCACAAGGAGAGTAATATGATACATAAATCTATTTTAATAATGATATTGCTAATATTTACATTATCTTACTCTGAGGAGTACTTCTTGGACAGAACTCACTCAACAATAATGTTCAATATAAAAAATTATGCACAATTAGGGATTCCAACAATAGGAAGATTTAATAATTTTGAAGGAACATTAAACATAGATCATAAAGATTTTACAAAAAGTATAGCTAAAATAAAAATTTTCACAAATAGTTTAGATACAGGTGACAAAGAAAGAGATAAACACTTGTTAAGCCAGGATTTCTTTAATACCAATGAATATCCAACAATTGAATTCCACTCATTTTCAATTACTCCCCTACTAAAAGACAACAGCCAGTTTATTCTAAGCGGTAAATTAAAAATTCTAAAAATAGAAAAAGAAATATCAATTTATGTGAAAAAAGAACAGGAAGGTAAAAACTTCAAAAACCAAGATATAATAATATATTCCTCTCAATTCACAATAAATCGTTCAGAATTTGGCATGGATAAATACATACCATTAATAGATAACAAAGTCGATATAACAGTCTATCTCCAATTTATAAAGAGTCAACCTTAAAATGAAGAATAATGGATTTATCAAGTTTACTAAAAATAGAAACAGATAAACAAATAATAGATTACAAGATAACAACCCTAAATATACCAATATGGATATTGATCAGATTCAGTTTTTTTCTCTACTTAACTACTAAAGAACATAATTTAAC
>JAOABG010000082.1 GCA_026418475.1 bacterium
CTCCTGAACAGTGTTTTCTTCAGCAATTCTCTCCTGAACAGTGTTTTCTTCAGCAATTCTCTCCTGAACAGTGTTTTCGTTGGCAATATGAACCTCTCTGGTAGCTTCCTCAATTTGTCGTTCCTTTTCTAGAATTACCGAGGAAACAGAAGCTTCCAGTTTTTCATTAATTTTATACACCAACTCTCTTAATATTCTCAATTCATCAATAATAACATCAATAGCAACATATCTATTATAAAGATTGAGATTATTCTGTTCAAAAAAAATCACTCTTAAATTCTCATCAAGCATGGAAAATATTTTTTCATATATTCTTTTTATTTTTGCCAATTTCTTAGGAGCTTCTTCAAAAAACTTCTTCTGTGATAGTTCCTGCAAAACCAGCCTATAATCATCCAAAAAACTGTCTACCTTTACAGCAAAATCTTCAGACTTAACATCGATAGAAACAGAATCCATAATTTCTTTTTTTATATTATTTTTTTTGGTAGACAACTCAATAAGAGTATCATCAATAATTCCTAGCAATTCTCTAATACATTTCGGGTTATCCTTTAGTTCATCAACTAAACTATCAATAAACAATTCTACCTTTGTACTTTCTCCTGAACTGATTAATAGTTTTTTATAATCTTCATAGTTATCAGCTATTTTAGCCAAAACAGAATGTAAATCAGAGTAAGCACTTTCTATTTTTTCTATCAAATGCTTCCTCTCACTGAGCAAAGCAAAATTGGCAATCAGTTCATGTTCACTTTTTTCAAAAATCAACATTCAACATACCCCTTAAAAACAATTCAAAAAAACCAAAAAAATTCCTACATATTAATAAAAAACTCCTCTATCCGATCTATAGTATAATTAATCTCATTTATTGTGTGAGAAAAAGAAATAAAAATAGACTCAAAAGGAGAAGGAGGCAAATATACACCCTTTTCCAAAAGAAACTTATAAAATAAAGAATACATATCTCTATCAGAACTATAGGCAGTCTTGGAATCAATAACCTCAAAGTCATTAAAAAATATGGACATCATCGAACCATAGCGATTAAACCTAATCTTACTGTTATTGTATCTATTCTTTATACCAATAACACCTTCTTCAAATATTTGTGATAATTCTTCTAAATAAGTATAATTCAATTGCATAAGTTTTCTCAAAGTTGCTATCCCTGCTATTAGAGTAAGTGGATTTGCGCTGAAAGTACCAGCATGATACACCTCTCCTATTGGAACTAACAAATCCATTATCTCCTTTTTACCTCCGACCACTCCAATAGGCAACCCACCACCAACTATTTTACCCAACACAACAAGATCAGGGTCATATTCATTTGATAAACCACCAAACTCAAATCTAAATCCCGTTATAACCTCATCAAATATCAAAACAGAATTATAAATTTTTGTTATTTCTCTTAGAGTTCTAAGGAAACCATTTTTAGGTGGTACAACACCCATGTTCCCAGCCACAGGTTCAACAATAACAGCAGCTATTTGATCCCCATGTTTATCAAAGCATATTTCCAAAGCAGAGGTATCATTATATTCCACAATAATAGTTTCATTGATAAATTCTGATGGAATTCCTTTACTCAAAGGGATATTCAGAGTTGCCAATCCAGATCCACTTTTAACAAGAAGATAATCCAAATGACCATGATAATTGCCAGAAAACTTCAATATCTTTTTTCTGCCTGTAAAAGCTCTTGCCAGCCTTACAGCCACCATAACAGCTTCAGTACCACTATTAACAACTCTTACCTTGTGTATACATTTAAATGCTTTCTTTATAATCTTAGCAAACTCTATCTCTAACTCATGGCAAGAACCAAAATGTACACCCAATTCCATTTGCTTTAATATTGCACTTTTTACATCATTATCAGAATGTCCTAATATAAAAGTTCCCCAACCTAAAACATAATCTATAAATTTCCTCCCCTCAACAGAAGTTAAGCAAGGACCATTACCCTTATGAAAATAAATAGGTTCAATCCCGACATTTTTAAAACTTCTTACAGGACTGTTAACTCCACCAACCAAATGCTCCTGAGCCTCAGCAAATAAAACCGAAGAATTGGCCTCCTTTATCATAAAAAATTCCCCCTTTTTTTATTTTTTCTCTTCAAATCAAAAAAAACCTTTTTTAATCACCAAATATCCGATAAACAAGGAATGTAGTGATCAAATATTTAAGAATTTTAATATGATAATAGAAACAGTCCCTAACATTTCAGAAGGAAAAAATGTGAAACTCATAAATAGAATTGTAAATAAAATCAAGTTAATCCCAGATATAGAAATTAAAGACATTCACTGTGATTATGATCACAATAGGTCAGTCTTCACAATATTAGGTAAACCCAAAAGCGTATTTATGGCTATATTCACAATAACAGACAATGTCATAGAAATATTAGATATAAACAAGCACCAAGGTGTTCACCCAAGATCCGGTATAATAGACGTCATACCATTTGTACCAGTTAAAAATGTTAGCTATGAGAAATTAATTATTTGGACCGAAAAATTTGCTTACCAATTCTTCAATAAATACAAAATCCCAGTATACCTTTACTCACTGTCTTCCAAACGCCCACAAACAAAAACACTATCAAAAATTAGAAACAAAGGTATAGAATTCATAAAAAATTTGTCGCCAAATGATAAAGATTACCTTCCAGACATATTTGAAAAAGAAATATTTCATCCTCAAATGGGAGTCTCATTTATAGGAACAAGATACCCACTAATAGCATTCAATTTCAATATAGAAACACCAAATCACAAAACCCAAGAAATACTAAGCAAAACAAAGGAATTGGTAAAAGAGCTAAGGGAAAGCAATGGAGGTATAAAAAACCTCCAAGCATTGGCATTCTTCTTACCCTCCAAAAAATTGGTCCAACTGTCCACAAATATCCTCAAAGCTCATCAAACAGACTTTATAAAAATATACAATACAATCGTAAAAAAAATCAAGGAAAAGGGATTGGAACTAAAAGAATCTGAGCTCGTTGGCTGTATCCCACAACCAATTATAGAAAAATTAATCCAAAACTACTTTAAATTATCCCATTTTAACCTCAAACAAACTATCAACTTCCATATACACTAATTACCTGTATAGATTCTATCATATTGCTTATAAAAAGTAGGTATCATAAAAGAGGGAGCTTCCATACTCTCTAACATTTCTATTATATCAGAATCAAAGATAAAAGTTGTATTATTGACTCCTTTTATACCTAGGAAAGCGTTTTCATTTCTACCAATTACAGTTGCTCCCTTGAAAAGTAGATTATTCCTATTCCCTGTGACTGCCTCAAGCCTGTTTCCAACCCAAACCATACCTTCCAACTTTACATCATTTGGCTGTGACATATAAGAAGAAATTAAATTAGGATTGTCAACAACAATATTGGAAAAACCAAAAATGCTATTCAATGTTTCCCTAACCCTCTCGCCAACTGCAGGACCATTTGCAACTCTTAAAAAAGGAAAATAATTTTTATCTATTGATGGACCTGTAACAAAAACATCATTGTAGCCACCAGGGTCAGAAGTAAAACCATTTTGCTTGAGAATTTTGTAATATTCAGCATATAAACCTTTTAATCTATCCCTAACTATTGCAGAACCATCTTGATGAATTCTTTGATTATTAAATTTACCAAAATCATTCCAATGCTCAAGGTATTTTCCATCATTTTTGGAAGCAGCCATTAAACCCAATGCTAATTTTTCTAATGTTATAAAACTGTTAGAACCACTACTATCGATATTATCAAGATAAGCTTTTATATTGTTTACACTAATATTTTTATTAACTGTTTTATTTAAAACCATCCTCCATTGTCCCTGAGAATCACGTTCAAGAGCATAAAAATTCAAGGAGGGGCTATTACCACCTTGACCAACCACCACAACTCCAACATTATTATTCCAATAGGCAACAAAATGAGCATTACTAAATATACTCTTATGCAAACATTGCGCAAAAGGTAAACCAACATTACTTAAATTAATCGTAGCATTCAATTCGGGATTATCATCAAAATTTTTGACAATATTAGTAAAAACACCAGTAGAAGTACCACTTAACAAACTTGATCCCCCTGTAACAGTAGCCACTGTAACAGTAGTATTAAATAAACCACTAGAACTAAACACATATGAATAAACAGTTTCGTCATTGTAATCATTGACGTTTCCATTAACTCTTATAGAATAATTTGCCCAATCTCTATCTTTTGACCGTATTACACCCCCTGGCTTAAACAATCCATCAATATTTGCTGGGTTGTCAAGAATAAACTGAAACATGTGTGTAGAATAAGAAGGTACAGATGCACCAGGATTTGCAGAAAGAGTCCAATTATTATTATTATTATTATAATTAGGATTTGAAGCATAATTAAGCAATTGATGTAAAATTAGTCTTTCAAAAAAGTCTGTGTTATCTTGAGCAGAAAGAGGATTAATAACAAAGTTGTTATCTGCTATAATAGCAATATTTGAGTCTGGGCTTTTTAACTGATCAAACCTGGCAACAATATCTCCTTTATTAACCAAATACTGGGCATTAGATGAATCATATGGAGACCAATAAGAATTAGAATTCAATTGATAATAATTCATTGCACGATGAATAGCAGTTGTTCCATCCCCAGTGGCTCCATGCCCAGTGGCCACCATACTTCCCTTACCCTTAACAGAACCATCTATAACAAATGATGAATTATCACCATACATTATTGTAC
>JAOABG010000083.1 GCA_026418475.1 bacterium
GTGGGCTCGGAGATGTGTATAAGAGACAGATCTCAGTTATCCTTATACCGTAATTTTCATTAACAGCTATAACTTCACCTTTAGCTATTATTTTCCCATTAACCAAGATATCCACAGGCTCTCCAGCAAGCTTGTCCAACTCTACAACAGCACCCACTGCTAACTTCAAAACATCCTTCACCAACATTTTTGCCCTACCTATCTCAACAGTAACAGTTAATGGAATATCCTGCAACAATTCCAAATTGGATTCTGAACTCGACTGAATTGGAGTCTTCTCCAACTGAGGTAAATTGAAAGGCTTAACAACATCCTTATCATTCATAAAAACACCCCCAACCAATTAAAATATGTTTTCAATATTCTTCCGACTCTTCTTCTGTTAATATTTTAGTTATTTTCACACCAACCTTGTTACCCACTAAACCTATAGTTCCCAAAAATTTGGTTTTTCCCTCTATTTTTATTTTTGCCTCTTCATCAATCCTGTTATCTAAGGCTATTATATCACCAACTTCAATATTAAGTAGATCTCCAAACAAAACTTCAGTTTTCCCTAACTCAACAACTAACTCAACCTTACTAAAACTTATGTTCTTCTCACTCAATATCTTTGATTGATCCTTCAATATTTTATTTAAAATATCAGGATTAACAGAAGTAGATAAAACACTTTTTTGCTGGGGTACTAATTCTCTCAAATAGTTAAAAGGAACAATGAAATTGGCAACAGATTCCACCATTTCAACACGAATACTGAAGTTTATTTTGGCAACAGTAACAGTATATGGTATAACAAGAGCTAAAGCAGATTCAGATGAAACCTTCTCCAATTTAATGAATCCCAACTTCTTATTCTCCTGACTTGACAAAGTGTTTAACATTTTATTGTAATTCTTTATCAACTCGTCCACAAAAAAAGTAGAAAATAAATGCAACTCAAGTTTAGTGAATTCCCTGATTTTAGAAGACAACTCTCCTTTACCCCCAAGCAACAGATTTAAAAAAATGAAAACTATATAAGGGTCCAAAATAACAATGCACTTTGGATGAACCGTCAAACTGTCCTCAATATCAAACCTCACTATCAAACTCGGGTTGGGTATATAATCAATGAACTCAGAAAACTGTAAAACTTCAACATTAGACAACTCAATAACCATTTTTTTCTGAATTACTTCAGATAAACAAATAGATAACTGTTCAAAATAGTCCTTAAAAAAACCATGTATGAACTTACTTTCAAAAGCAGTGAACTGAGGCTTGGTTATGGCAAAAGCAGGATGCTCCTGAGAACTAGAACTATAAGAACCTTTACGTATATACTTTTCAAAAGGATTTGGCTTCATATTCCTCAATTTATATTTTCTTTACACATACTTCACTACCTTTAATTTCAATTAATCCTATTTATACAAAATTTTACATTTTTTTTAAAATTTTTTTCTGAAATTAAAAATTTTCTTTTCAAAATTGAAAATAAAATAGAATAATGTCTCAATAAGGAGGATAAATTGATGAATATAAACACAATAAACACAAACATAAAAAACACATTTAACATAGATTTCTCAAAGATAGATAACTCTCTCGAACAGGCACTTTTACCTTTCAACGACAGCTTTATCATGTCAAAAATAAATGATAAAATAAAAGAACAAGGCTATGCAAAAATAGAAGGAATGTTTGCCAACCTACCAATAAAACTCTTATTCAAACCACTAAATTCTAATACCATAACAGTCCAAGGAAACATAGGAAACAATCAAATAAATACCAAAGTTATGATAATGGAATCAAATGTCGATCCCAATCTCAAAAAACAACTGTTTCTAAAAAACATAATAGAAAATGGTATGGTCAACTCCGTTTACAACGAAACATTTGATCAATGGGGTTTCCAAAACCAGTCATCAATTATCTTACCAAGTCCCAAAATGACAAAACTAGACCTAAAAGAAATAATAAAAAGTAAATTATACTCCCAATTAACTCTAACCTATAACCCCGAAACTGAAGAAAGCCTGTACAAAGTTAAACAAAACTGCACCTGCACAAAAGAACTAGTAAGAGCAACATACATATCCAAATCCTCAGAAAATCCAGAACTACAAGTGGAAACCAAATTATCAATAGATGTAACAACTGACTTACACACAGAAGGTAAAATTAAACAGGATGAAAACGAATGGATAATAAATTATAAAATAACATAACAGAAATATTTACTGTTAAAAATATTTACTAAGGTAACCCAACATTTTCTTTGGTATCCTTTTGTGATTCCCTAAAACCAACAGCAAATAGTTTATTTTTGCTATTTCTTCAACACAAAACGTCAAATCAACACATCTATTCAAATCATACGAAAAAACAACAAGCCCATGATTACGTAAAATCACAACCCCTTCCATAACGTCACCTAACACCTTCTTAATATTCTTAACAACTTCATATCCTAAAACCTTAGTCCCAGGAGTAATGTATTTCACATAAACTATCTGTCTTATTTTAACATAATACTCAGGCAATAAATCAAGTTGTATCTTTTTATTAGTACAACTAAAAATAACACAATACAGTGGATGAGTATGGACAACAAAATTAACACCCTCAAAATTCTTATACAATTCCAAATGCAAGTTTATCTCACTGGTTTGTCTAAAACCTTCCAATAACTCATTTTCAAAATTAACAACTGAAATCATATCTCTTACTAAATTCTTTTTTTTTATGGAAGTTGGAGTACAGTAAACTAAATCCCCAATTTTTACACTTATATTACCCGAAGTTGAAGGGAAAAAAGTCTCTCCCAATTCATCTATAACAAATTTTATTTTCTGCCAGGCATCATCCCAATCTTTCTGAAGAAACATCAACAACTATCTTAATATTTCTTAATTTTGTTCTTAGAATGGTCTTTCATATAAGACAACTTCTCAATCGACGGTTTCTCTATATTGGAATATACCAAATTTAGATTCTTATCAAATACAAGCAATATTCCACCATAAACAGGAAAATCTTTTCCATCAATATCTAAACCCACAGGATAAGTGTATACACCTTCTATACTTATCCCTCCATTAAAATTAGGAACAACACTGATTTTTATCTTGTCAATAATCGAAAACTCTGAAGAATAACTTCTTAACAAATTAATAACCTCTTTTTCAATATCCTTAATATTCATAGGATCAGAAAGTTTTTCTTTTAAAACTGAAACATCAATATTCTTTGATTTTTCAATTTCGAGCTTTATATCATCCAAGGAAGACTTAAGTAACTTACTACTATTAGCAGAATTAATAAGATAGGTAGAAATAGTAGAATTGTTATATAGAATATCGGCGACTATAAAAGATTTATAGAATTCTGGCATTGTCGTGGTAGCCAAAGGAGAAATTTTAGTCCCCATTACAAAAACCTTAAAGAATTCCCTGGCAGCTTTTTTTACATCGCCAACGTCCCTGGCATATTCAGAAAAAGCCTTATAAAAAGTGGTACTTAAAGGTAAAGAATATTTATGTTCTTCCTTTTCAGAAAGGGTAAGCTGATTATATGGCCTATACTCAACCAAAGAAGTCATTTCACGCAAAGGCCTACTATCACTGATTTTTTCAAAATCTATGAACGGATCTTCATTAAGAATATACTTTTGTATCTTAAACTGCGTATAAAAGGCTGTCCCAAAACTCTCAGCAATAGAAGAAATACTATTCGGCTTATCAAGTTCATTAACACTAACGTTTATGTTTTCATCCATTGCAGCAAAAAGAAAAGAATTTATATCACTAAAAGCCTCATGAACAGCAGAAGTCTCCAAATGAAAAATGCTATCTATATAAAATGGTCTTAGCCTATCCAAAGTAGCATGTCCAACTTCGTGAATAACAACATCACTATCCTTAGAAGCATTAAACACTTCATTATCTTTATATGACACGAAAGTTCCAAAAGAAAGATAATTATTAAGAGGAGTATAAGCAGCATTCTCCGTGAATCCCTTAAATGTACCCTTTCCAAACAAGTCTATGTTTATACTACCAAAGAAATCTTCCTGAGCACTTTTAGACCACTCTATAACATTCTTTTCAACATTATAAGCAGTAGATATCGCATAGTAAAGTATAGTTCCTGGCTTAATATTAGATAAATTTGAACTAAAATTAGACACTTCCTCCTTGACCTTATCATATTGTGATAAAATGTTTACAGTATGATCAGTATTTATAATAAAAGCTTTTGTGGGGAAAAATTTTAATAACCTCTCTATAAATTGATTTTGTTTATTATTTATAGAATCAATTCTGTAATCTCCATTACCATTTTTTTGATCAACAAAAATTAATTCTTTTATCCTTTGAGTTACTAAATCCTTATTTTGATCAAGCACAAACTCTCTGATCTCCAACTTAGAAGGTAAAACACTTTGATAATACTTATCATCAGATTGTGGATGATAATTTACAACAGGATTTTTATACTCCGCTATTTTACTTGATGTTTGATAAATAATACTGGGAACATAATTTTTAATCAACTTCTGCAAACTTTGTAAGTCAAACATTTATTTCACTCCTTTCTATTTTTAAATTCCGCAAATGGCTTTAAAAACCCCCCAAG
>JAOABG010000084.1 GCA_026418475.1 bacterium
TAGTAAACGAACGTCACTATCGTTCGTTGAATACGTCCCCGCTCCTTGCACACACTGCCCGTCAAGCCATCCGAGTGGATTCTAAACGAGGCACAATCTTAGATGGTTGTGTCAAGTTTAGTTTCTGTGAGGAGGGCTAAGTCGCAACAAGGTAGCCGTACGGGAACGTGCGGCTGGATCACCTCCTTTTTGCTGATAAACGCCGAAAAATTAGGGCCTTAAAGGTTTTATTTCTAAAACAAAAAATAGAATTATGCCACTAATTATTACTCACAACGATGCTGACGGCATAATCTCAGCAGCTTCAGTATTCATGAGATATCCCCATCAAAAGTTTAGTTTATATTTTGCTTCACCACCAAACCTTAAACTTGTACTATGTAAAGCTATATCTAAGAATACTATAGATAATGAGTTGTTTGTGTTTGACCTTACGCCATCAAATGAAACCATTAAACTTGCAAGATTTTTTACCAAAGTTATATGGATAGACCACCATATTTGGGACAATATTTCTGTTGAGGAGAGTGAAGAGTTAAAACTAGTTAATGATGTGCATTCTCCGAGTGCAGCTCGACTTGCGGCAAAATACTTTGGTGTGGGCGAAAACAAGATATTTGACTGGGCAGACGAAATTGATAAAAATAATGTGAAAACCTTAGAAGGGGAGTATTTGAGGGATTTGATAGATGGTATAAAATTATTTTATGGTAAGAATTTTCATTTCAAATTTAAACACTTGTCTACTTTATTGGCAAAACGTCCTGATGAAATGATGAACAAGGAAAATGATGTAATGGTTGAGAAATTTAGGCGATGGGTTAAGGAAATTGAGGAAAGTGTTGAAAAAGAGATTAATTTGTTTGAAAGAGGTGATGTAAAAATTGGGGTTTTTATTAGCAAGAAATATGCTCCTCCAAGGGTGATTGTGAAAAAGGTAAAAGAATTGGGGATGAAAATAGATATTTTGGCTTTATTGTATTATCAAACGAGAGGTAGAAAGAATTTAACCAAGGTTGAATTAAGAACATTAACAAATTATGATGTGTTTGAAATAGCAAAAAAATTAGGTGGCGGTGGTCACAAGTATGCTAGTGGTGCAATTGTTAATGGAGTTTTAAAAGTCGATGATTTTTTAAATTTGGTAAATTCTTAAATTTAAAATACTTGGTGTTTGATTGTTTGGGCCGGTAGATCAATGGTAGATCGCTTGCCTTGCAAGCAAGAGGCTCTGGGTTCAAATCCCAGCCGGTCCATATGAGATAAGTGTTATGGGAATACTTCTGTTAAATCATACATTCTTCCGTCGCACGAGTGAAAAACTATTTGTATTTTGGCTTCACCTGTTACTTCGAAACGCCCTTCTACAGGCGCCCCGTTAATCATAATAGAATATACTTCACCAAGCCAAAAATCAACTTTTGGAAGTGTTACTAATGACCATCTGTAAGGTGATAAGCTACACGGTTCTCCGCACCAAATATCCCTTCCTACCGCTAAAGGAATGTTTGGATCTGTATACGGTATACTTCTCGTTTCTGGATCACAACCTTTAGGTAAGCGACATAATTGTGCTTTTTCTGACTCTATAATTCCTCCTTTCTTTAGGTTTACGATTTTGTATATATCTGGAGGGAAATGGGCGAATATGATTTTTTGACCGCTAGATAATATAACTACTTCAATTCTATTCAACTCCTCTTTTGTTATATAGTAACGCGGTAAGCATTCTTCTTCGGTGGTAGCTCTTTTTAAACAATTACCAGGGTTATATTCTATTAACATTTTTTCTACATATTCTGAAATTCCCGGATTGCCTGGCTGAACTATCGCTGTATAAGGAAGAGGTGTTGGTGTTGGTTTAGAGTATGTTTCTTTTGGCAGAAAAAGTAACGAGCAACAAAAATATGCTGGTAGTGAAACGAAAAGACCTAATAATAGAAGAGATGAAAATTTTATTTTGCTTAAATAACAACTTAAAAACCATCTCAGACGATTTAAACGGCTTAGAGGTGGGACTTTTCTCGGATCAAATATGGGATATGTCATAAGATATATTAGTTATAGAAAATTTTTTATTGCTAACTAATAGACTATTTGTGGAGATTGTGGAAATCTTCTGCCCCATTCAACTGTTTCGCCCCTCCTAATTTGTTCCAATACATATAACCAAAGTTTGCCAGCATAAAGCATACAACGTAACATAAAATTCTCTGTGGGAGTTCTCGGTACTGTAATTTCTTTTTTAAACAAATTCGCTGTCGGACCATCATTAAAACTTAAAGCTTTCATACAAACTTTTAAATTTTCCTCAGAAATTTCACATCTCCTTCTAATATATTCTCCAACCCCATAATAACGTGCTAGTTCTAAAATTTCGTTAATTATAGCCGCTGACACTGTATTTAAACCCAAAGCCAAATTTAAAAGTCTATTGAAAAATTTTTCCTCTAAACCGGTTGCTAATCCTATAACTAGTGGCGGGTCTGGTCTAGCAAGATCGGCTGTTCTTTGCAGATGTTTCATCAATGTCTCCCTAGGGTATGCTAAAATCATTAGAGAACATGGGTCTAAAGCAAGGTTCATTTCAAAATATCGAGTTAACCGCTTTAGATCTTCTGGTAATACAATTAAGCCTAGTGATGATGGGATTATTTCACAAGCCGGATTTACATAAAATATTTTTCCTGGTTGACAATCTTCTACCAATTCTCCTAAGGTTAGTTTTCGACTACCTAAACATAATAAGATTTGTTGGAAGATTTGGCTGGTTCGAAATAATTTAGATATATCAACTATATTAGATGGATCATAAACTGGATTTACAACTATATTAGATGGATCATAAACTGGATTTACAGGAAGATTAAGTGGATTTGCTATATATGCTCCCATAATAAATTAATGAAACAGAAAACTTTTATTTTTTTATGGTCCTGAAAACTCTATTAAAAGGGGGGCTCACCCATAAATACCCCTATTAAGGGGAAATATGTAGAATAAACTTTTGGCAAAAAAGAATATATAAGGGTTTCTAAAGAGCCTAAAATAGATTAGGAATTTGTGGAAATAATTACAAAAAATTTGCGTTTTTACTAATTTTGATAATTATATCATGAAATTATTATACACAAACAACAAACCTGCGAAAATTGAAGATTTTTACAGTTATAATAAAGTTTTAAATAGTTTAATATTTTTTAAAAAAATATGATAATTGGTATAAATAATGGAAGCCTTGCCGAACAGATTTTGTTTGCCCCTCGTATACAAAATTATAAAGTAGAAGATTATATTAGAGATATAATACAAGATACAGGCATTGTTATGAGAAAAGGTGATAATCTTGTCCTCGATTTTCAAGGCTTTATCCCAGGGAAAAGGGAAACTCAAGTTCCATATCAACATTTTTTTATGATAAACCCGGGTAAACCTTTAAAAATAAGAATGGGATATTTATTAGCTTTATTAGCTATAAATGACGAAAATAGAGAAAGGACACCATTATATTCTATGAGTAACGCAGACTTGTGGTCACAAATTATCTGCCATTTACTTGAATTTACTACTAGAGGGACTTCTTACCTCTCTTGTCACTTTACTAGGGAAGGAGGATTTGAAATTCCAACTTCCAGAATTCAATTGAATGATTGGGAAATGGCTTGGGAGTTTCTAACTAGCTGTTTTGAAAATGTGGCAAAATTAACTGGTTATGGAATACCTCCTGGGGTTCCATATACTGTTAAAATAATAGATTCAGCAGGTTTACTTCCAGGACAAAAACCAAATAATCCAAGATGGACAAGTATAGTTCATCGAACAACGGGTAAAACTGTTGAAATAGTTATTCATTATATTGAACATCCATCTAATTCAGGATTATTATCAGAATTATGGAGGGGATATTTGAGTGCAGTTAATACCAATTTGAAAATATTAAATGAAAGCTGTCGTCAAACTTTTCAATAATATAACATTTTAAAAACTCACAAAACAACCTCTAAACCCTAAAAATCAATTTTTATTTTATTTATTATCTGCCTAAGATTTTCGTTAAAACTTTTCCAATTAACAGAAAACTAAAATTTACCAAATATATTTTTCAAACAAAAACCAAATTATAATTCAGATGCCCAACGAAATTATAGTCGGTAGACTAAAAGAAGATCTAGCAAAATTCGGCACAGAAGCTACAGCTTTCTTAGGCAAACATATTGTTGGAAGAGGAGAAGAAGCATACTTGGCTAACAAAATTCTAATGGATTTGCTGAGACCCCATCTGCTTTTGATATGTGGTAAGAGAGGTACAGGAAAAAGTTATTTCGGTGGTGTGATAGCAGAAGAGATAGCTTTACTTCCAGAAAAACATAGAAATAACTTGACAGTAGTAATGATAGACACGATGGGAATATATTGGTCGATGAAATTACCAAACGAAGAGCAAGTTGTCCTTCTAGATGAATGGGGTCTAAAACCTATCGGTTTAAAAGACAGAGTTAAAGTCTACGTACCATATCAACAAAAAAAGGACTATGAAGC
>JAOABG010000085.1 GCA_026418475.1 bacterium
TTTACATTCAGAGAATTATTTATATTAGAAAAAGAATTTATAGAATAGTTAAATACACCAAAATTTATGTGTGAATTATTAACATTTATAATATTATTCAATGTTCCAAAGTTCTGGAATATATCATTAGACTGCGATTCATACGAAGCCATAGAAAAATTATATAAATTCTGTATATTGTTACAATTTGATACATTAATAATATTATTAATATCTCCATTGTTAACCATAATAGGATTAGAATAAGAAGAATACAGTGAATAATTAAAAAAATTTCCCTGATTTTGGTTGGATAAATTTAAAGTATTTGTGAAGTTTCCGTTATTTGTTATTGAAGAGTTCTGGCTACCCAAAACCCAATTATAACCTATCCATACACCAACATTTAGAAAATTATTAAGACCAGAAGGACTAGTGAAATTAGCCTGATTAATTACAATACCATTATTAACGAATGATGAAGAACTGAAATCATATACATAAACAGCAAAATTGTGATCCCATAACCAGGGATTCAACACCCCTAAACTATAGCTATTACTTATGGTAGAATTGTTAGTAAAAGAGTTCCCAGGTGTCCAGGAACCTGTATCAGGAAAAAAAGGGCTACCATCAGTAGATACGGCAGTGTGAACTCTATCCTGAGCCCCAACATAAAAAAGCAAAATGCAAACAAAAATTGAAACTATGAAAACTATTCTGAGATAAATAATCATTCTTTTAGTAGCCTCCTTTAAAATAAATAAAAATACATCATTTATAGGCTTCTATTTATTCTTGTACAACCCTTTCCCAACAAAAGATCATTTCCTAATAAGGATCATAAGAGATTCAATGTGAGGTGTATTTGGATAAAAATCATAACCTTTTATAAATTTAATCATATACTTATCTTTGAGTAACTCACAATCCCTCTTCTGAGTCAAAGGATTACAAGAAAGGTATACAATCATATGTGGTGAACAATCGATTATCTTTTTTATAACCTCATTATTTAGTCCATTTCTAGGAGGATCAACTATCAAAGCATCAATATTTTTAAAAAACTCTGTATCTATATCACGAACATCACCGTTTAAGACTATATAGTTTTTTATATTATTCACTTCTGTATTTATCTTAGCAAAATAACAAGCCTCATCAATTAGCTCTATACCAATAATCTCTTTAGCCAGATTGGAAAGTGCTAAACCTATAGTTCCAACACCACAATACAACTCTACAATTTTTCTCACATACCCCATCTCAAATTTCATGTCACTTATAGCTTTTTGTAATAAATAAACATTATTCTGGAAAAAAGATTTAGAACCATAGAATATCCTCAAGCCATTTATATTTTCCATAATTCTTTCAATACCTTGGTATTCCAATTTGTCTGTAAAGACAAAAGCTGGAGAATTTGGATCAGAATAAAAAATTCCTAAACCTCGGTTCTCTTCCAAATCAATCTCCAAATCAAATTCCTTGCTTTTAACAAATAAAGAAGCGATCAAACAATCGTTGGCTTTGCTCTCACGAACCATAAGACCCTTGAAAACAGAATAATCAGTCAATCTTCTATTAATTGATTCAGTTATTTTCAAAGCAAATTCGTTCATTTTATGAGAACCAAGAATACAACCAGAATTCAATTTATACTTTGACTTGTAGGTTCCTCTTTTGAAAAAAGCTAAATTTATTTCATCATCTATGAAAAAAGAAAACTCCATTTTAGTCCTGTACCCAAAAATCTCTGGAGATGGTTCCAAAATTATATCTTCTCTACCAAAAATATTCTCAAGTATCTTTTTCTTTAAAAAAAGCTGATAATTATAATCCATCACCTGCCATGGAGAGCAGGAAATAAAATGTTCCTCAATAGGATTTACTCTATATGGAGAGGAATCCAATATTTCTACGGGAACAACTTCCAAAAACTCTCTTCTTTTTTTGACAACTTTTACTTTGGCTGTTTCTCCTGGTAAAACCCCAAAAGCCCTAACTTTCTTACCACCCACATAACCCAAACAAGCACCATCAAGATCTATATCTTGGAAATATACTTTTTCAATCATATGTAGCTAACTAAATAGAAAGTCTTTGGATAGCTGATCTTCAGGGACATTCGTTTCAGTAGGCAGGTATATTTCGACGGGTATGTCAAATTTTTGCAAATATTTACACATAATAGGACCAACTGTTGATCAATCTAATCCACCCAATCCACAACCTAGAGCAGGTAAAGCAATAGATTCTATACCCTCTTTTTTATAGTTATTCACCAACCATTCTAACCCATCAACAATATATTTCACTTTAGATTTTTTCTTCCAGCGCTCCTTAGTAGGAAAAAGTAAAAACCATTTAATAATTCTACGATCACCAGAAGGCCAATCAAGCAAAATATTATCCAAACGTATATCTTCTTTATGAATATAAGGTTTACCTAACTTTAGTTCCTTTGAATTACAAAGATCCCTATATTTCTTGTATACAGATGGAAACTGATGTTTCGTTCTTGAAGCAAGCCCCTTTCCCATCACGCCATCAGTATTTACACTTATAGTAATAGTCTGCAAGTTTGAAAAAAACATGTCCCCTTGAACCAAAGAAAGATTATCTTTAAGTTTTACTGTCCTCAATGGACTAAAGAAAAGGTCAGGCTGGGGAATTATTGATAAATTTGAAATTCTTCCTTTACTATCAAAATATCGTTTAAGTTTATCAGCTATATTGATATTAGCAACATATATTTCTGTTATGTATTTCTTATCTATTCTATCAGAAACTAAACACTCTGCCATCACCATATTTTTTGAGTCCTCGTTCCAATATTGAATTAAAGCCTTATTCTTGATTTCAAGAATAATTTTGAACCACTCATCAGAATGCTCCTTCTTGGAATAAAATTTCGTACTGCTGGAAGCTGCATTTCCATTAGTAACATAAACATTGTCTACATCAACCAATATCCTGCTTTTTATCGCCAACATGGCCAGTTTCTCAATTCCCAACTGATTAACAAGCTGATAAAGCATTGCATTTCGAGGATTAAAATAAAGATTTACATATTCCAACAAAGATATATTATTCAGTTTCCTCTCTTTTCTTCTCTGAATTACATTTTCATTGTGTATAGCATCATATGGTATTTCTTCATTATTTACTAACTTGTTAGATAGTATTCCTCTATCAATAATTGATTTAACATTATTTATATGGGTTATATAGTATAAATTTGGCTTATAATATAATCTATCTAGCTTAGAGACTTGCATTTACTTGTTTTAAATTTATTCTTATCACAATAAGTTCAAGCAAAATTTTAATCACAGTCTTTAAAACTTTTGGTAAAGAATAAGTTGAAAATTTATTCGTCTCTATATTAAGAGTAGGGTAAACAAAACAAATTTTATAGTTATCCTCCCTTAAATTTAATAACTTGGTGAAAAGTATTATTTCAAAATGAATCAAAGAAGTATCGGACCTAAGATTAGACTCTATTTTATCCAAAAGATGCCTTTTTATAACTTTAAACCCTGCAACAAAATCATCTATACCTTTTATGTATTTTCCAAACATAACCTTAATAATAAAAATCAGCCCCCGATGTAATAAGAATCTAAAAAGTCCAACATTATAAGACTCCCTCTTTTTAGTCCTATCGACACTTACCAAATCACAACTCTCAATCAATGTAAGAGATTCATTAATTATATCCAGTTTAAAAGGTAAATCACAATCCATTATGATAACTATTTCATTCCTAACTTTTTCTATCCCTTTTCTTAATGCAAACCCTATATTTCTATTTTTTTTATAGGAAACAAGATCAAAATGAATAACACCATCATAAGAATTTATAAACTCATTGATCTTTTCTAGAGTATTGTCCATACTTCCATCGTTGACAAGAATTATCTGAGTTTCATCAGCTTGGATTTTTTCAAGTAATTCCACTAATTTCCTCAAAGAATCAAGAATAAATCCTTCAGCGTTATAGATAGGTAGTATTATACTAATGTTCATAACTCTATCTCAATCTTCTCTATAGCTTTCTCTATGTAAGCAGTGTAAATTTTTACCCTTTGAAATATCTGAATGACAACATTTTCATCATACATATGTGACGTTAAATTTTTGTCTTCCAACATATCCAAAAATATTTCATCATCAGGAATTATACCATTTCTGAAGGCTATTTTAATGCAATCTCGAGGACTAAAACATTCAATACCTTTATATCTCAGAATAATTTTAAGTGTCTTCCAGAAGATATCAAATGTAAATTCAAACCTCTGTATTACTCCATCTCTTTCAAGTTCACTTTTTATATCTGAATTGACCGCCTCTTTAAGTTTGTAATAAGCTCTCTTTAACTTAACCAACAAAACTAATAATTCAGTTTTCTTCATAAAGTACCTTACTATTCTCTATAATTATCTCTCTAAAAGTATTATCAACATCATTCAGGAATATTAAATCGGCCGTGTATATACC
>JAOABG010000086.1 GCA_026418475.1 bacterium
TTATTAGTTCAGGATCTTTTTGTTTTAATATGAAACCTACCAGGCTTACTGTATATATTGGGCTTGTTCCTATGTCTCCAAAAACTATTCCCAAGGGGCGCAAATAATCTGTAATTTTGGAAGTGGTTTTCATTTCATTACCAATAAACTCTGTATTTCAGTATATTTTATTGATTCTTTTTGATTTTGTGGATCTAAGAATTCGGAATACATTGGAATTATATTAACAAACTTGCCATCTTTGTTTATGTATCCTATTAGAATTTGTTTGTACTTATTTTGGATATATTTTATTAGTTCATCTATTTGGTTTATATTTTGTACATCGCTTATTATTGAGCTAATTGGGATTTCTATTATTCTGTTGTTAAAAGATACTAAAAATTGTTCTGCTAAACCTATATATGGTATGGATATCTCTATATTGATCAATTTGGATATTATTTCGTAGCTTCTAACTAAATGTATGTGTGGAATGTTAACTATATCCGTGTTTGTTAATGCGAACACTTTTCTTCTAGAAAACTCTTTACCTAAATAATTGACGATATTCATGGATATGAAGGCTACGTTAGTGTCTTTATGGTAATCATCATCTATTCTTTCGTCTGGTAATATGAATATTCTTTTAATTTTTTCTTTCATTTTTACTAACTTTTCGTATAGATTTACGAGTAGTGGGTTTTCGTTAACTATATATACATTCTGTTTAATTATTTCAAAAAATGGTATGTTTTCAAGAACATTGGTGAGTACTTCATAATCTTTATCGTTCATTGTACTTATTATAACCACTTTTGTTTCTATTGATCTTTTATTTTTTATAAGAGACTCAAAGTATTCTTTAATCAGAGAAGATATTATTTCTTTATCGTAGTTTATTATGATAACTATGTCTTTTGTGTCGGGTATGCTATCAAAATCTGTTAGATTTCTGAATTTTTCCATTATGTAGCTTGATACTGTTCCTATTATTCCTGCTAATAATAACCCATTCGACATTATTAAAATCATACCTATCCAAAAGAGCTGTTTTTTTTCTAATCCCTCAGGAATCTCACCTGTGAAAATTACATATAAACTCCATTGAAGAGAGTTAATAACATCGCTTCCATAGTTTATTGAAATTACTGAAGAGGCAACTAAAATCAAGAATACCGTTATTACAAATATTATAAAGATATTTCTTATAAGTAATCTCAACTTTTTATCTATTGTGGTTAGAATTTTTATTACTGTAAGTAACCTGAGTAACCTTATTATCCTCAGAAGTGCGAACTCTGAAAAATAGTAAAAAGGTATCCATCCTATTAGTGCAATAACATCTATGTAATAATTTTTCCAAAATTTCTTTAAGTTTCCAGAAGCTAAATACCTTACAATAAGCTCAAAACCAAATAGGATCAAAAAGATTAAATCTATTATAAGTATGACTATATTTGTTTCTTGCTTTATTAAAACAAAAATAGCATAGAAAATTGATAATATCGTTAGTAAATTAAAAGTTTTATTGAAAGAGATATTATAGTTTAGATTTGATAAAGTTTCAACAAATTTTTGGTGAAATTTTTTCAACACTATCTATTATTTTTATTACTGCTTTTGTCACTTTTATACCGTCATGTCTAATTAAATCTTCTTTATCATCTAAAAGATCTTCCTCTATGATATTTTTTTGATTCAGATCATTTATTATTAGATCATATCTTTGGTCTTTGTATTTATATTTTTCTAATGTTTCTGGAGGTATACTTCTATTATTGAAGAGTATATGATCAATTTGTATATTATATTTTTTCAGGATTTTTAGGTAGTCTGAGAGTAAGTATTTTGGGCATTCATTAGGCTGGTTAACAATGTTAGCTATATATATTTTAATAGCATTGGAGTTGTTGTATTCTCTCAATACTGGTTCAACTAAGAAATTTGATACTATACTTGAATAGATGCTTCCTGGTCCTACGATGATTAAATCGGAATTTCTTATTGCTTCTAATGCCAAAGTATTTACATCATTTTCAGTTATCTCTTCTAAGAAAACCTCTTCTATCTCCGTGTTGTTTTTATCTAAAAATTCGTTTATTAGGGTTTCACCCTTTATTATTTGTCCATTCTTCATTTTAGCTACTAATATTCCCCTTTTTTTACAAGATATTAATGCTTTCCCTTTTATTTTGAACAGTTTATATATTTTTTCGGTAAATTCATTAATATCATTTTTTGATAATTTATATAGCGCTAAAAGTATTAGGTTTCCAAGTGCATGAGTATTTAATTCTGCTCTGTCAAACCTGTATTGTAACAATTGTTCCAGTATGGGGTCTTCTGCCAGGCTTGCAATGCAGTTTCTTATGTCTCCCAGTGGGATAAGATCATCGTATATCTTTAGGATTTTACCTGTTGAACCACCATCATCTGTTGGAGTAGAAATAGAATATATTTCAAACTCACTAAACGATTTTAACCCTTTTAATATTGATGATATTCCACTTCCTCCTCCTATCAGAACTATTTTTTTCATTTTCTTAGAACTTGAATTGTGTTCCTATGTTCAATTTTCTGTCTTTGGTTAATATGTCTCTGTAGCCCACTCTTAAGTATCCGTTGGAGAAAATTTTGTAGTCTATGAAGGTATTGAGCTGAATATCTGACGGTTTGAGTAATTCTGCTGTGAAATAGAACTTATCAGATAGTTTTTTATCTATTCCTACACCGAGTTCAGAGTTTATTAACCCCATTCTGTAGCGGAGATCCATTTTTTCGTTCCAGTAGGTTAGTTGGAGATTCAGTTTTGAAGTTTTTCCTAAGTCGAAGATCCCAACTTTAAACCCTCGCTTAGAATTGGGAAAAATGTCTATATCAATACTTACTGCAGGGTTATCTGTTTTGTCTTCTATACTATCTATGTAGGCATTTATCGAAGCAAATTTGAAATCTTCCTTTTTTAATGTTTCTTCTTTTAGTTTCTTTGCAGGGGTAAGTAGGAAGTCTGTTATCTCCACAACATCTCTGAGTTTTGCAATGGAGACTTTTAAATCTTCTTTTAGTTTGCTGTCTTTAACTAAATCTTCTACCTGTTCTGCAGAGTTTGCTAAACTTTTTGACATTTTCCTCAGGTTTTTTATTGTGTCCAAAAGGTCTTCTCTTATTGTTGTGTCCCTTATTAATGACCTTATGTCATGTGTTATATCATACAAATTTTCAGAAGTTTGCTTTATATTATTTACTATATGTCTCACATCTTCTTTGTTTTCTTGTAATATTTGATCCATTTTTTTTGTTGAACTTTCTAAATTATTGCCGATTGAATTGACTTTAGAATTTATATTATCAACTGTTATTTTTGAAGCTATCAGTAATAAATTGATGTTGTTTGATATGATTGAAATATTCTTGTCTAATATACTTGTTAGATAGTTTATATCTTTTCTGGTGTCATATATTAATCCTCTTAGATCATTTGTTATAACATTTACTTTATTGGGTAAATCCATTGCTTGGAGTGTTTGTTTAAAATATATTGCTGTGTTCTGTAAATCCTGAAACGCTAAATATGTTTGTTTGAGCACCTGATACCAGTCTATCATTGGGTAGGTATTTCTACTTTCTATATCACCATCTTTATAATACTCATTGTTGATAAAGGGTTCTATGTATAAATATCTTTCTGACATTATATTTCCAGCTATATAGAAAATCGAGTTTTTAGGTATTTTGAATTTTTTGTTGATAACAATTTTCACTTTTACTGTGTAATCATTTTGAAATGATAAATCTTCAACTCTACCTATTTCTACCCCTGACATGTAGACTTTGGATTCCTCAGATAAACCTGATACATCTTTGAATATTAAATAAATTGAATAATAATCTTTATAATTTTTCATTTTCCCTAAGAAAAAAGCAACAATTAATATGGAAATTACTGTTAGTATGAAGAACCAACCTATTCTTAGAATAGTATTTTTAGAGTATTCCATTATGCGGTTGGAAAGAATTTCAGTATATCTCTTGCGAAATATAGGAATATTGATCCTGTGGGACCATTTCTCTGCTTGGCTAATATTACTTCTGTTAAATTAGCTTTTTTCGAGTCTTTATTATAGTAATCATCTCTGTATAAGAACATTACTACATCGGCTTCTTGTTCTATAGCTCCACTTTCTCTCAAATCTGATAATAGAGGTCTTTTGTCATTTCTCTTTTCTACTTCTCTTGATAATTGGGATAGTGCTATTACTGGAACATTTAATTCTTTTGCTAAAGCTTTGAGTGATCTGGATATTTCTGATAATTCTTGTACTCTGGAATCCTGTCTGTTTTCTCCCTTTATGAGTTGTAGATAGTCAATGAATATTGCTCCCAACTGTTTTTTGT
>JAOABG010000087.1 GCA_026418475.1 bacterium
CAATAAGAGTTCCTACTCCAACTGTTTCTTTAGTTGACTTTGTTGTTTTGACTGAAAAGCAGGTTACATTAGAGGATGTAAACAATTCTCTTAAAGAAGCCTCCCAGAGTTATATGAAAGGAATATTGGGATATACTGAGGAACCACTGGTCTCCATGGATTTCAAAGGATCAACTTATTCATCTATTGTTGATGGATTATCAACCCAGGTTATAAATGGTAATATGGTGAAGATATTTGCTTGGTATGATAATGAGATGGGGTATGCTAACAGAGTTGCTGACCTTTTGAACTATATGGTTAAACATACCACGAAAGTTTAGAGATTAAAACTATATTTTGTTTTTTATTAAATTATATTAAAATTTTGGGAGGTAAAATTGGATCATAGTATATTTCTGTACTTGGGACTCATTGTTTTATTGGCAAGGATTATTGGTGATACCATTTCTAAATTTGGATATCCATCCGTTATAGGTGAAATTTTAGTTGGTGTGATTTTGGGAAAAAGTGTTCTGGGGTTGGTCACTCCCAATGAGGTTATTAAAATACTTGCTGAAATTGGTGTTGTTCTTTTACTTTTTCAGGTTGGTATGGAGGCAAATATAAAACAGTTGAGGATGGTTGGATTCAATGCTATTATTGTTGCTTTTGCTGGTGCTATTTTGCCTATTGTTTTTTCTTACCCTATTTGCTTTTTTATCTTAAAGATGGATCTGATTACTTCATTGTTTATTGGTGGAACTTTGGCTGCCACAAGTATAGGCATAACTGTTAGAGTTTTAAAAGATTTGGGTAGGATGAAAGATAGTTTTGCACAAGTTGTTTTGGGAGCTGCAGTTTTGGATGATATATTTGGTGTTGTTATTTTAGCGGCTTTGGTCCAACTATCTCAGAGTTTGTCTTTTGAAGTTAATAACATCATGGTTTTGGTTATGTATTTGGGAACATTTTTTGTTTTTTCTCCTCTTGTAGCTCAGATTATGACAAAGTTGGTTGAGGTACTTTCTGAAAAATTAGAAAACCTTGATTTCATACCTGCTGCTGTTATTTCGGTAGTATTCATTTTCTCTTTTTTAGCTTATAAGTTTGGTTCTCCCGAGATCCTTGGGGCTTTTATAGTTGGTTTGGCTATTTCCAGAGGTTTTAATATACCTTTTTTGAAGTTCTTGTCTACAAAGAAACAAACAATAGAGAAAGTTGAGCATTCTGTGTTGCCTTTAATATGGTTATTTACACCAGTGTTTTTTGTTTTTATAGGTCTACAGGTTAATCTCAAGAATATAAATTTTGCATCCTATGAATTTTGGATTTTGTCTTTTGTTATAGGGGTAGTGGCTGTGCTTTCTAAGGTTTTAGCTGGATTTGTTGTTAATGTTAGTCTAAGAGAAAGGTTGATGATAGGATTTTCTATGTTACCTCGTGGTGAAGTTGGCCTTATTTTTGCTGAGTTTGGAAGACAAGCAAAGATATTTAATGATTTACTCTATGCTGTGATAATATTTGTTGTCTTAATTACCACTTTTTTAGCACCAGTTGTACTCAAACAGATAAATAAAATTTACTATCAAGAAAGTTAATTTTTAATATTTTTTTAACATTTTTTTTACATTTTACTACTTTTTTATTTCATGTATTTTACAAGATATTTAATATGAATATAAATAATATACATAAAAATGTAGGAAATAATTTGGTTATTCAAGGAGTTGCAAAAGTTAATGTTTATAATATTGAGAATGATGTTGAGGATATAGTTTCTGTTTCTGAAGAACCAATGAATTTGGGTAAAATTAAAAATGAGATAAAACATTATATAGAGAGTGGTGAGTATGAAAGGCAAATAGAGGATGTTATAAAGAAAGCTATGAAACATATAGAAACCATTCATCATAAAGTTACCAATCCTGCGGTAGTTTTAGATATAGATGAAACTGCTCTTTCCAATCTGAAGTTTTACATGGATAATAATTTACATCACGATTGGCAAAAGTGGGAACAGTGGAAAAGTGGTTTGCACGCAACTGCCATAAAGCCTGTTTTAGAGTTATATCACTTATGTAAAAAGTTAGATGTTAAAGTATTTTTTATAACTGGTAGGAAAAACAGCTATGATGATGTAAAGAATACTGTTCTAAATTTAGAAAAGGAGGGTTTTACCAATTTTGATGGGATTTTTTTTAGAAAAGGAGATGAAGCTGTTGGAAAACATAAATTAGATTCAAGAAAAAAAATTGAAGAAATGGGTTATACTATAATAGCCAATGTTGGTGATCAAATGAGTGATTTAGAAGGAGGATATGCAGTAAAAGGATTCAAAATCCCAAACCCTATCTATTATGTGCCTTTTTCTTATAAGTAATCCTGAATTAGTTATGATATAATTCTTTTAGCATTATTGCATCTTCTTCGAGATTGGGACTTTCACAGATAACCAAACCTTCTACTTCTAAATCTTTAAGAGATTTTATGAAATCAATATAGTTGAAATCAGACTCTTTAAGATTAAGGTGGTGTAATTCTCCTTTTTCAGAATATTTTATACCTGATACATGTATGTGTATATCTTTTATACCTTTTTTCCCTAGTTTGTGTTCCACATCGTCAAGTATTTGGCAAAATTCTTGGTAAGTGTTGAGTTTCCCTATTGTTCTTGCGTGTAGATGTGCAAAGTCTATACAGGGCATTACTTTGGGTCCCAGATCTTGTGATAAATTCAATACTTCTTCTAGTGATCCAAACTGTGTCGGTTTTCCCATTGTTTCTATTCTCAGTGTAACGTTATAACTTTCTATTTCTTCCACTGCTTTTTTTAAAGCTTTTTTGATATTATTATAAGCATCTAACTTATCCATGTTGTGGTAGTATCCTGGGTGAACCACTATGTTTCTTGCTCCACATATGTGAGATATTTCTGCGGTTTTTATTATTCTTACAATACTGGCTTCCACTTTTTCTTTTTCTAATGAGTTCAAATTTATATAGTATGGTGCATGTGAAGATAAGGATATATTGTTTTTGTTTGAAAAGGTATTAATTTTTTGTGCATTTATGTATGATATTTTTACTCCATGTACGAATTCCAGTTCCATTGCTTCTAATTTTAGTTCTCTTAGCCTCATAATACCTGAGAATGTATCTTGTTTTGCAGAGTTCGGTATTCCTGCTGTTCCAAATAGTAGCATATTGATCTCCTTTATTTGTTTTTTATTGGTGTTTCTTTTAGCAGGTTATATATTTCTGAAACGAAATATAATGAACCTGTGATAACTATATGGTTTTTGTTTGTTTTTTCCAAAATATCATATAATGACTCTGTATCTTTTATCTGTGGAATAATTTCAACGTGTTTTATTAATTTGTTCTTTTCATTTTCTGACATGATTTTATTTAGGTTTTCCATTAACTTATTTATTCTCATTTTCTTTTCTTCTATAGAGTGCTCTGTTAGGTAAATTCTTATATTGTTATTAATTAGTAGTAAAAAAATTTTTTTTATGAGTTTTATTTCTTTTCCCTTTGAAAATGATAAAATAACATCGAAATCTTTTTGGTTTTTTAGTAATTCTTTGAATAATTTCATTAATGATGAATAATCTTTTGCTGTATCGATTATTATTTCTTTGTTTTTGTGCTTAAATATTTGCATTTTTAGGGGAACATTTAGCGAATTTATTATTTCTTGTAGATCTTTGTTTTCTAAGTTTATATTTTTTATGATATTTTTACTATATATTAATGAAGCGAGTAGTGCAATTGAGAAATTTTCTACCAGATAATAAGACTGAAATTTTAATGTGTAATATTTGTTATCTATTTTTATTCTATAGGTATAGTGGGGGAAATTTGAGGATATTTTCTTTATTTTAACGGATTTTTTAAGTATATACAGATCTGAGTTGGTTTGGTTACATTTATCTTTTATTATATTCAATCCTTTTGATGTGTTTGTTATAACTATGGATTTATTTTTTATTATGCCGGCTTTTTGTTCTGCTATTTTTTTTATCGTTTTTCCTAATATGTCTGTATGTTCAAGTGATATATTGGTTATAATGTTTATTATTGAATTTATAGAGTTTGTTGAGTCGTTTAATCCTCCTATACCTATTTCAAATATTGCCAATTCTACTTTTTCATCTATAAAATATAATATAGC
>JAOABG010000088.1 GCA_026418475.1 bacterium
ATATTATCTTCTCTCTCTTCTTCATCCTCTAATTCATAGTTTTCATCATCTGACATATAATTTGAAACATCATATCCAAGTTGTTTGGCAATTTTAAGAAGTTCATCTTCATTAGCTCCATCTATGCTACCAATAAGTGGCCATATACCTGATGGTCCAGCATAATCTAGTAAATCTTTTTTCAAATCCCTATAGTTTATCCTTTTAATTATAACCATCCCCCATATCTTGTTAATTGGATTTTTCCTTTCAATAAAAAGTATATTTTTATATTTGCTAAATAATTCTATTCTATTAAATTTAATCTTCTTTAATTTTATTTATTAATTTCATTATGGGTGTTGAAATTTTTAATATATCAACACTTGTTTTGTTATCACACAATTTATCGATTAACTTATCTAGCAATTTGTTATCTAGGTCTTTAACTATTTTATCTAGTTCTTCATCTGTCAAGTTCTCTAGATATCTCCTTAACACAAGAGAATTGTTATAATTCTCAAATAGAGGTTCAACAAGTTTTTCATATTTTCCCATTCCAAGAATATCATAAGCACAATAAACCCCTGTTAGAATTGACACAAACTGTCCAAACCCAAGTCCTGGGCTAATGGTTCCAAAACAATTACCTATAAAATATGTATTGTCTATTTTGGGCCTTATGCAAATTCCCATCATATATCTTGTTATCTGAAAACTATCTCTAACCTTGAAATTTTGCTCTAAATTATTGCTTGCTAAATCATAGAACTTTTGCCACATACTTTGTCTATCTAACTTAATGTTGTTTGGATAATCAGGATAAGCCATAACTAAATTTGCTTCTTTTTCTGAAAATGGGATGAGCCAACCATATCCCTTAGGAATGATGTCATAATTGAACCATACGTGAGGATTACTTTTTATGAAATCTCCAACAACTGTTGCTCCAACTATTGTACAGGTAAGATCACATCTGTAATTTCCTAGGTTTGATGCATACTCTCCATCACCTGTAGCTAAAATCACATAATCAAATTCTTTACAGAGAGTTTCATATTGGTCGGTTGAGTTGAAAATAATTTTGCTCTTTAACTGCTTTTCAAGTTGTCTTTCAAAGGACTCTTCATGTCTTCCACGCATATTTGTGTATCCTATTTTACCATCAATACTAGAAACTTCATTTTTAGAATGAATAAATAATTTATCTACCTCTGAAATGGGTTGTAGTTCAATATTGAATTTTTCTTTTATATATGGTAGGCAATCTTTTATTGGTCTATTTAGTATATCAAACATCGATTCTGCATTAATAAATCTGTCACCAACTCTACTTCTTTTTTCAAATATAGTTGGCTCTATTCCATTTCTTTCTAGCATTATTGCACAGGACAAACCAGAAATTCCTGCACCCATAATAGCAACCTTCATATGACCACCCTCTTTGTGTCTATGTAGTATTCACATTTTTTCGTTTTTTATGCATTATAAAAATAGCCTATAACTATTACTCTTGACACAAAAATGAAGGTTTGAAATTATTGTAATAAATTTCACAACTTAAGCTAATTTTTCATATTCTAATTATATATAAATAATAGAGGGTTGATATCTTGAAAGATAATATTGATAATAAAACACGTGCACAAATACCTGAAAGGTGCCGAGTTGGTTTTCAAAGATACGTTGTTGTTAAAGGAGATACCCTTGAAAAAATAGCTAAACGATTTAATGTAACCGTTGGTTTTTTAGTTGTGGAAAACCCCCACATCAAGGATCCAGATAAAATTTTCCCAGGAGATGTACTCTGTGTACCAAAACAACCTCCACCTGGAGTTCCTAGAGTACCTGAGAGCTGTCCTATTGGCTACGAAAAATATACTATAAAATCTGGGGATTCCATAGCTAAAATAGCTCAAAATATAGGCATACCAATTGATCTTCTTATATGGAATAACCCACATATTCCTGATGAAAATATCATATTCCCTGGTGATGTTATTTGTGTTCCTGTACCACTTAAATTCCCAACTTGCACTATATTAAAACCCATCAGCACTTCATTACAAAATGCGTTTGGCTGTGCAATGGTTCAAAGATTGCAAAATGGACAGCACCAACTTGTAATCACTGGAGTAAATCTCCCTGAGCCTTCAAGCCTAGGAAACTATGATGGCTATGATGGATTTGTTGGGATTGCAGGAATAGGTGGATATGGATTTTCCCTTACCCGTGTTCCGGATGAAATAGGCACCTGGATAGGAAGTATAATAATTATGCCTCTTTTAACAGCTGGAAATCAAGTTTACATTCTTCCTAGCAATTCTAAAGTTTCTGTACCAAGTAGGCCATTATTACAGGGAATTCTAAAATAATAGACTAAATCTGTTATATAAAAAAACAACAGGTCTAATTGCCTGTTGTTTTTTTATAGTATATTTATTCTTTTGCTCTGTCACAATAAATTTTTATAGCCTCACTTAAAAACTCTGAAAGACCTTTTTTAATTTTATCAATATTGTTTTTAAATCTCTCATCTAGAACATAAAGTTCTCCTAGCCCTCTAAATATATCTATTGTACAATAATAAAAATTATCTGTAATGTGCTGTCTCCACTTTTCAACTGCCATTTGAACTTCTTCATCTTCTGGTGATCTATCCATCAAAGATGCAATCTCTGTGTATATCTCTGTTGCTCTTTGCATTATATTTTCCCAATCATTCTTTGTGTATTTTGACGTCTTCTCCATAGACTCTTTATATGCATCAGTATGTCCATATTTTTGTTTTGTCTCCTCTGCATACTTTTGTTGGTGTTTTTCTATTTCACTCATATCAAACGCCTTAAACATATTTTCTTTACTCATTTTAATTCCCCTTTCAGCTGACTCTATTGTGTTTTCAACACATTCTATTATTTTATTTAGTCTATCTCTTTTCTTTATTAGAAGTTGTTTATGAAGCTCTAGAGCTCTTTTTCTATCAAAGTTTGGATCGTTTAATATTTCCTTTATTGACTTTAAATCAAAATCTAGTTCTTTAAAGAACAAAATCTGCTGCAGCTTTTCTAAATCTTTTTCTGAATATAGCCTATATCCTGCTTCGGTTACAGATTCAGGTTTTAATAGTCCAATTTCATCATAATGATGGAGTGTTCGAACACTAATGCCAACCATATCGGCAACTTCTTTTATTTTATACACCTCACCACCTCCATCTTCATCATAATCTATCACGTTACGTTAGAGTCAATAGGGGAATTAAAAAAATATCATATTTTTTGTAATTCTAAGTTCCTTTGTTATAGTATCTAGTGATGGATATGCCCTTTGCCTCTATTGTTAGTCTTGTATCCTTCATTATCTTTTTATGAATTATTCCCCATCCATTTGATGTTGCTTTATCTGTGTTCATGTTATCACCCCAAAATAAATTTATTCAATTATATAAATTGTGTGTTTTGTTGGAAATAACATGGTACATTTTAAAATTATTAATCATTATAAAAATAAATAGCTAGACATTAAGCCTAGCTATTTATGGAAATTTGCATTTATTTTCAATGAATGATGGTACTGTGTTCAGTTCCTCTATAGGTGGTTCATAAACATATGAAGTAAGCTCCAGAGATGTTTTTGATTATTATAGTTCAGTTCCTCTATAGGTGGTTCATAAACGGCATTAAACAGATGACAAGTAGTGTTTGGGACGGAAGTTCAGTTCCTCTATAGGTGGTTCATAAACCCATTACAAAAACATAGTTTTTTCAATGCTTTTTTAAATGTGTATTTTATTATTTTTACTGTCGACCACCAATCTTGCAAAAAACCTAGGGGATCGACAGCACCCTATGAGGATTGGTGAGAGTTGCAACGCCTTAATAAGGTCTTATTCACAACTTTCAACTCACCTTTAGGCTGCTGAATCAACCCAAAACTAATTTATTTATTTGATTTTATTATTTCTTCTATACCTAAAACAGCAATATTTTGACTTGCATTTATATCTGCATTTTCTTTGTAACTACAATTCTTACAAATAAACTTTTCTTGAGTTTCTCTGTTATCTTTATCTATATATCCACATCTACTACACCTTTGAGAAGTATATTTTGGATTTATATACTTTACCTCTATACCATATTC
>JAOABG010000089.1:0-409 GCA_026418475.1 bacterium
GAATAAAACAAAGGGTTACCATTGTTAACCATTTTTCTCACTTCAGCAATTGATTTAGAATAATTCGATAGAGATTTCTCTAAAATATTAATAGAATGAATAAGTGGTATACCACTTTCAAGTAAATATCTTAATATTAGTACAAAAGTCAGCTTATCATTAGACTTCAATTGCTTCATAAACTAAAAAAATTTTAACTAAAAAAATTTTCATTAAAAAAATTTTCATTTCAGTATCTCCACACCTAAGATTCTACACGTAGAAAAATCTGCCTTCAAAATGTTAATTGATTCTCTATCATCAGAAAGAATTTTCTCGTTAAGTGGATCATACCTTCTATAAGATACATTAGATCCAAAATAATACAACCTTTTAATTTCCTTCTTAGTTAAATAAGTTGCACTATTGC
>JAOABG010000089.1:419-4013 GCA_026418475.1 bacterium
TCCGAGTTTATAATCACATTATTAGCAATAACATTTAAATAGCTCTTAGAATCAGCTGGAAAGGTAAAAGAATTCCCTTCAGCCAAATTTACAAAACTCTCAATAGAATCAAACTCATTATAAACTATATGACCAAATATGTTTATATTCTTACTACTAACCAACAGAATATCACTATTAATAATACCTCCATTAAAAGTACCAGGAGAATCACTACCCATGTGAATATCATGAGTTGAATAGATAAAAGTTCTCTGATATCTAGTTCTATAAATTATGCTCCTAATAGGATTATTATCCTTATCATATTTGATAAGAACTTTATAAACTTTATAATCAGAAAAATTATTCAAACTAACATTAATAATATTATTGTTACTAATATTTTTATAATATTCTATCTGATTGATAATAAATTGATCATTAGTTATTATATTATCTACGTTTACACTAACAGTAGTTCCAGGATTCATTACAAGATAATAATTATATTTATCAACTTCATGTTTATTTTTATATTTAACTGAAAATTTTATTTCTTGATCACCAGAATTATAAGCGGGATAAAAATTAATATAAACACTCTCAACATTATTACCTGATATAAAGATAGATCCATATTTAGTAAGATCAACAACTTCGTCAGGAAATGTTCTACTGATTTGACTTCTATATCCTAAATTATTGGCTATATTAACAACATAATTTTTAAAAAAATTATCAATATTAGGACTAATAAAACTTGCATATTGAGAATATTTTTGTAATTCCTTCAAATTTTCATATTCAATATTAACAACTTTACCTTTGTTATCTTTTATTTCTACAGGTCCCTTATCATTAACAACAGTACTTGGGGATATATAAGCTCGTACAAACACATTATTATCACCAAATACCTCCATATTTTCAGCAGTAGTAGCAAATGTTGAATATCTTGTAGAGGAACTCAAGGAAGTCTCTCCTTCCAATTTTTCGGAAAAATAAAGGTTCAAATCAGATAAGTACTTTCTGTCTTGAACAATAACTCTTGCTATTAGATCATCATTAGCATATACTTGAACTAATATTCTCGTTTGCGTTATCCTTGTGGTATAAAAATTATACTTAATTCCTTTTAAAAAGTACTCCCCTTTTGTATGACCTTTCCTATTCAATTCAGTAGCAATTACCGCTATTCCTTTAATTGTATTATAAAAATTTGTTTCTTTTACAAGCTTCTTAGTAACTCTTATATCTCCACTTACGTAGTTAAAGAGAATAATAGAAAAAAAGGAAACAAAAACCGTGAACAATGCAAGCCATAAATAAAGGGCGTATCCTTTATGCATTTTCAATCCCCTATAGTTAATTTACACAAAAACGCCCCATTACCCTAAGAAATAAAAAAAATTTAACATTTTTTTTACAATGAAAAAATTAGAACCAAAAACACAAGGAAGCAAATAAATTAATGTCAAAATCTATGAAATATGAGCACATTAAATATCAATAGAGAACTGGCACAAAAATCACACGAAATAGCCCAAAAAATAGTTAACAATGTTTTTCAGTTCATCAAAAAACACTCAACAGTAAGTATAGAAAGAGCAACCTTAAGAATAATGGGAATAAATGGAGCAAACAAAGAAGGGATACCCTATTGTAACATCCTAATAGAAAAAGCACAAAAAGCTAACATAATCAACAAAGGAATATCCAATCTAATAGGATATCTCTATCATTTATCTAACAAAAACATACAAGAAACCATTGAAAAAATAGAAAAAATAAAACCAGATGAAATAAAGGAAATAAAAAATAAAATCGATGGTTATAAAAAATATTCTTTTGAATTAGCAGAAAAAGGTATCAAATTAATATTATCACAGCGAAAGAAAAGAGAAGAACTAATAGAAAAATATGGGCTTCCACATAAACCATGGATATATGTAATAGTTGCAACAGGTAATATATTTGAAGACAAGGTTCAAGCATTGTCTGCTGTAAAGCAAGGTGCAGATTGTATAGCTGTAATCAGATCTTCAGCACAAAGCCTGTTGGACTACGTTCCCGAAGGACTAACAACAGAAGGATACGGAGGAACATTTGCTACCCAAGCTAACTTCAAATTAATGCGAGAAACACTGGACCAAGAAATGGAAAACCAAAAAAGATACCTAATGCTGGTTAATTATTCGTCGGGACTATGTATGCCAGAAATAGCCTCATTAGCAGCAATAGAAAGATTAGATATGCTCCTAAACGACAGTATGTATGGAATATTATTCAGAGATATAAACCCCAAGAGAACATTCATTGATCAATATTTTTCAAGATTAGTAATTACCTTATCAGACATAATAATCAATACAGGAGAAGATAACTATTTAACCACAGCAGATGCTTTTGAAAAAGGATATACAATAATATCATCACATTATATAAACTATGAATTTGCAAAAAAATGTGGTATGCCAGATAGATTAATAGGCTTGGGACACGCCTATGAAATAAGACCAGATATAACCAATTCATTTTTATACGAGTTATCACAAGCTTTATTAATAAGGAATCTATTTCCAAACTGTCCACTTAAATACATGCCTCCAACAAGATGGGTAACAGGAAACATATTTCATACTCACCTAATAGACAATATGTTTAACTTAGTATCAATCTTAACCAATCAACATATACATTTAATAGGAGTTTTGACAGAAGCCATACATACTCCCCTCCTTCAAGACAGATATCTCAGCTTAAAAGCAGTAAAATATACTTTTAATTCAGCAAAAGATCTATTTAATGAAATAGAAATCAAACCCGGTGGAATTATAGAACAAAGAGCAAATTATTTACAACAAAAAGCATATGAAATATTAGTAGAAGTAGAAAAGAAAGGATTATTTCAGGCAATAGAAGAAGGTTTATTCGCAGATACAAAAAGACCCAAAGACAAAGGTAAAGGAATAGATGGAGTTTTTGAAAAATCAGAAGAATACTTCAACCCAGTAGAAGAATTAATATTATCACACAACAAGGAAAATTCAACACTCCGTTAAATTAATATTATTGTAAGGATTAAATCCCAAGGAGGTAATCATGGCACAAAAGAAAAAAGCAAGTATAAAAAAACCTGGACCTGCTAAATGTAGATATTGCAGAGGACTTATTGAAGGAACCAAATGGGTTAAGATCGGAGGTAAAAAATGGCACAGAGAATGTGCACTAAAAGCAGGTAAAAAAATACCACGAGAATACTTAGAAGTATAAGGAGGAAGTCATGATAATAAAAAATCTCTGTCTACTCGGTCACTCATCAACAGGAAAAACATCAATAATAGAAACAATTGCCTATTTGAATAAACTCTCAAGTACTTTTGGAACGCCATCTCTATTGGATACAGATGAAGAAGAAAAAAGGAGAAAAACTACCACAAATCTGAAAGTGTTCCCAATAAAGACCAAAAATTACAAATTGAATTTAATAGACACTCCCGGATTTTCAGATTTTATTGGTGAAATACTAGGAGGAATATTTGCAGTAGAAAACATAGCGATAGTAGTTAATGCTCAGAACCCCGCAGAAGTTGGGACAGAGAGATCCTGGTT
>JAOABG010000008.1 GCA_026418475.1 bacterium
CCCCATATATGAGAATAATATTTTCAAAGGAGCAGTAGATGTAATATCTAAAAAAGCTTACTCATTTGACAAAGGAGAATTAAAGGAAATAGAAAATCCTATAGAAAAACAAACAAACACTTATTTAGAAAAAATCACAGAGACTATAGCAGAAACTAGTGAAGATTTATTGAACAAGTATTTAGATCAAGGAGAATTATCAACTCAAGAAATATTGGATAATCTTAAAAAAGCATATAAAATGAAATTAATATTTCCATTGTTTACTATTAGCTCTAAGATACCTGAATCAGTAAAACTCTTATTGAAGTACATTGAACTAATATCTCTAAATTCTGATGAAGCAGAACTATTAACAGTTAACGACAAAGATTTATCAGCTTTAATATTCAAAACCCTTTCAGATCCCTACAAAGGTAGGGTTTCCTATATAAGAGTATTTAGTGGAAAAATAACTAAGGATTCCTCTATTCAAAACGTTACCAAAAATTATAAAGAAAAAATTTCGGTTTTAGTTGAAATATCGGGAGATCAACATAATCCAATAAATGAATGTGTTGCAGGTGATATTTGTGCAACATATAAGTTGGAACAGTCATTATCGGGAGATGTTCTTTCTTCCTCAGAAAACTCACCACTTAAACCAATTATATATCCAGAACCACTTTACGAAAAAAGTGTCGAACCTAAAAGTAAAGCTGACGAAGAAAAACTCTCTTCTGCAATAAACAGAATACTTGAAGAAGATCCCACATTTAAAGCCTATAGAGACCATGATGTCAAACAATTCGTAATATCAACCATAGGAGATGTTCATCAAGATTATATCATCTCAAAATTAAAGAATAAGTATAAAGTGAATATAGAAATTACCCCTAGAAAGATACCATATTTAGAAACCATAAAAGGCAAAGCTCAAGCTGTTGGAAAGTATGTAAAGCAATCTGGAGGTAGAGGACAATTTGGTATAGCACATTTAGAATTGGAACCTCTACCACGTGGACAAGGATTTGAATTCGTAGACAGAATCGTTGGAGGAGTAATACCCAAAAACTTCATACCATCGGTTGAAAAAGGGATAAGGAATGCAATGGAAGAAGGAATACTATCTGGTAACAAAGTAGTGGATATAAGAGCCATATTATTTGATGGTAAATATCACGAAGTTGACTCAAGTGATTTAGCTTTTCAAATAGCTGGTGCAATGGCATTCAGAGAAGCCATGTCAAAATCCAATCCAATATTACTTGAACCAATAATGAACTTAGAAATCCTTGTACCAGACAGTATGTTGGGAGATGTTATAGGACTACTAAATACCAAAAGAGCAAGAATAATGGGAATGGAAGCATCATCAAGAAAGGGTTGGCAATTCATAAAAGCAGAAGCACCATGGATGGAAATAAAAGATCTATCTGTAGAACTTAAATCAGCAACACAAGGTAGAGCCACATTTTCAATGAAATTATCACACTATGAAGAAGCTCCACCAAACATCTCACAACAAGTAATAGCAGAAGCTAAGAAAAATCAGGAAGAAAAAGTATAAATTAATGAAAAAAATAGGATACATCCTGGGGCATAAGCCAAACACACCATATGAGTTCCACTTCCTTGTTGATAAAGAATCTTTAGTTCAACTTGATGATATAGTAGTAGTAAAAAGTAATTATAACAATACAGAAGTTTTTCATTATGGAATAGTTAGAGAAATCATAAAATACACAGAAGCAAGCCAATATGCAATAGAAACAGAATTAATAATAGATAAAAAGATACCATACATAAATATAACTGCTGCAAAGGTATTTGTAACCAGAATAGAACCTGAAATTTATGTGCCCCCAGAACCATCATCAGAGGTTTATTTAGTAGATAAAACCAATTCCGAAATTGCTTTATATTTTGATAAAATGGATAACAAAATACCAATCGGATTTTTAAGGAACGAATGTAATGCTTATTTAAATTTGGATTTTGTTGATGGAACAAGTGGAGCACATGTGAATATAACAGGTATGTCAGGAGTGGCAACCAAAACATCTTTTGCCACATTTCTTTTATTTTCTCTATTACAAAAATCACCATATTCTAATCAGTATAGAGCAATAGTTTTTAATGTCAAATCATTTGATCTGCTATATCTTAACTACAAAAACAACTATAGAAATATGAAAAATGAGTCATCAAAAGACTTAGAAGAAAAATATCTAAAGCTATCCTTAGAACCTAAATCATTTAATAATGTCAAAATTCTGATACCACCGAAGAAAAATAAACTTGAAATGGATATACCCGATAGTTTAGTAAAAGGTAGTTTATACTATTTCACATTAACAGAAATCTTTAAAAAAGAATTGTTTAAATTCTTTTTTGTTGATGAGTCAAAAGATTTTCAAAGCTTGGAAAGAATAATATCAATCGTTGAAAAACATATGCAACATTTAATAGAAAAAACAGATAAAGATTTAGAAAACCAAGGTGTAATAGAAGCACCCAAGGGATACATTGAAAATCTGGATCAGCTATTTCAATACATAAAAGATTACTTAGATGAAAACATAAGTAAACTGAATGAATCAAGGTCAACTATAAACGCCTTTTTAAGAAGATTCAAAAAAGTTAAAGAAGATTGCAATTTTCTAATAAATAAGTCCCAAGAAAACAAAACAAATATAGTTAAAGAAATTGAAAACAATCAACTAACGGTAATAGATGTCCATAATCTGAATGAAAAAGCAAAACTGTTCGTAGTATCCTCAATTCTTTACCTTATATATTTGAAAAAGGAAGAAGAAAACGATACAAATAAATACTTTTTTGTTATAGATGAGTTAAATAAATACGCTCCAGTATCAAATGATACTCCCATAAAGGATGTTCTAATAGATATAGCAGAAAGAGGAAGAAGTTTAGGAATAATCTTGATAGGAGCACAACAAACAGCAAGCCAAATAGATCACAGAATAGTTTCAAACTGTGCCATAAGGGTAATAGGCAGGTCAGATGCTTTTGAACTATCTAAAAGTTTCTATACATTTCTACCGGAAGATCTAAAAAAGAGAGCAATTATACTCAAACCAGGTAATATGATAATATCACAGCCTGACTGCCCAGTTCCAATTGTGATACACTTTCCTTACCCAACTTGGGCAACAAGAAAAGAAGAAGTTCTCAATGAGGTAAATATAAAAAAGGCTCTAATATAGGAAAGGAGAATAACCCCATGCTACTTATCATAGGGTTGGGATTAGTAAGTGGAGTGTTCATTGGCAAGAGAATTCTCAAAAATTCTATAAAACAAAGGAATATATCAAAAGAATTGAAATTAACAACCACCAATTTCATTTCCAATTGTCAAAAAAATCTGAAAAATTCATTGCTTGTTATAACACAAAAAATAGATAGCATTCCATACATAGTATATAAAAGGATACATTCAATAACAGGAATCTTGTTCATTGGTGGATTTGTGATAGCTCACTTTATTAATAATACATTAGCATACAATCCCAAAAAATTGAATAAACTATCAAAATCTATTCATAAAAATCCTCTCTTCCCATTAGTAGAAATATTTGGTATATACATACCATTAGTATCACATATTGTTATTGGATTAATTTTATTACGCAAAGGTAAAATAGATATGAGAATAAAGAGTGAAACAAATTACAGATACATATTACAAAGAATATCAGCATATATCATATTAAAAACTTTATTATTCCATCTAATAACAATAAGATTCAACGAATATTTACCTTTTTCAATAAGGAGGATGTTCAATATTCCACATGAAAGAGATTTAACATATCAAAAAGTTAATGTATGGTTTACTCGCCCACTTCTACCAATAGGATATATTACATACACATTCTTTATAACTTCAATAGCCTACCATTTATCCAACGGTTTCTGGACTTCTGCCATAACTTGGGGATTAGCAAAAACTTATGAAAAACAGGTTAAATTAAGAAAATTTTCAAATTTCCTCTTCGGTACTCTTTTCTTATGGGGACAGTTAATAATCTATTTATACAGTAAACATTACAAAGATAAGAAAGAAGATTAATTTATACTATGCTAAAAAGTATTCAATGGAATTTAGAAACCATATATCCTTCACCAGATTCTCCTGAAATACACAAAGAAATAGAATTACTAAAGAAACTAATAGAGAATCTTAAAATAATCATACAATCATCAGATAAGGAAACAGAAAAAACAGATAACAATGAAAAAATAAAACAAATCATTTCAGAATATGAAAAAATAACTCAAATCAATAGGAAATTGCAAGCATACATAACATGTATTCTTTCAACAGATAGCAAAAATGAGCAAGCTCATAAAATGAAGGGAGTCCTTTATCAAATTAATTCATCTTTGCATTTATTACATATAAAAATTGAAAAACTGATATTTGAAAGCAAAGTAGATATCTCAGAATACAGCTATTTTCTAAAGCAATCTGTAGAAAATTACGAGCATAGGATGTCTAACGAAAAAGAAGAACTATACAGCTCTCTTTACATTTCTTCATCATCAGAATGGAAAACCTTATATAATGAATTAATTTCAAACATAAAGGTTCAATTTGAAGACAAGATTATTTCAATAAGTCAACTTAGGAACTATTATAATAACCCTGAAAGAGAAATACGTCAAAAAGCCTATGAAAAAGAAATAGAGATATTCAGTGAAAATGAATATATATTTGCCAGAATCTTAAATTCAGTAAAATGGGACTCAATAGTTATAAGTAAAAATAGAAACTTCAAAAGTATTTTAGAGCAATCACTTTTTTACAACCAAATAGACAAAGAAGTATTAGATATAGTTTTAAACACTTCTATTGAAAATTTGGACAAATTCCAAAGATATTTCAATAAAAAAGCTCAAATATTAGGATTAGAAAAATTGGATTGGTTTGACTTATCAGCCCCTCTTTTTGCGGACAAGATAGAAAAGTTTGAATTCCATAAAGCCCAAGAATTTATCTTAGAAAATTTCTCAGGTTTCTCAGATGAACTGTATAAGATGGCCTTGACTGCATTCGACTATAATTGGATAGATGCTGAACCAAGATTAGGTAAAACAGACGGTGGGTTCTGTATATATGTTCATAACAATGAATCAAGAATACTGGTAAATTATGATAACTCAATAAAATCTGTTTTAACATTAGCTCATGAGCTTGGTCACGCCTACCATAACTGGGTAATGTCTGAGAACACACCAATCTACAGACATTCACCATTAATATTGGCAGAGACAGCAAGCATACTGGCAGAAACAATAACGAGGAGAAATGCAATAAAGAATTCAGAAAATAAATATGTTCAGGCATATATACTTGACGGATACCTATATACCACAAGTGTTGTAGTAATAGATATAATCTCACGTTTCCTATTCGAGGATAAAATCATAAACATAAGAAAGGAGAGGATATTAACACCCAAAGAATTATGTAGTATAATGTTAGATTCTCAAAAAGAAGTTTATTTAGACAGTATAAATTCTTACCATCCATATATGTGGGCAAATAAGCCGCATTATTACTCATCAAATTACTATAATTACCCTTATTTAGTTGGATTACTCATAGGATTGGCATTATACAATTTATATGAAAAAGGTAATATAACAAGTAGAGATTACAGAGAGATACTAAAAAACACTCCAAAAGATAAACCAGAAAGAATATTAAAAGGATTGGGAATAGATTTAAAAAGTCCTGATTTTTGGCAAGAAGCTTTTGAACCTATAGAAAATGATATACGAGAGTTTGAGAAGATATAACCGCTTGTCCGAGTAAGCGGTATATAAATATACGGACATCAAAACAGGAGTTATGCTAAAAACAGAAAATATGGTGGATTTGATAAGGGAGCCTATAAAACTAAGTGGATGGGCACTGATATTGGGAGCATCATCAGGTTTTGGAGCAGCAACAGCAATAACACTTGCTAAAACAGGAATGGACATAATTGGTATCCATTTGGATAGAAAATCAACTCTCCAGAATGCCATTGATGTCAAAAATACAATAGAAAATTTGGGAAGAAAAACAATTTTTTATAACACCAATGCAGCAGATAACAGCAAAATGGATGAAATAGTTAGAGAACTCAAAAACAACATTGGAGAGAAAACAATCAGGGTACTACTCCATTCTCTAGCTTTTGGATCTTTAAAACCTTACATTGGTGATGATTCAGTTTCTAAGGAGCAATTAGAAATGACGATTGATGTTATGGCAAATTCATTGGTGTATTGGGTTCAGAAATTGCTCAAAAATAACATGTTTTGTAAAGATGCAAGGATATTTGCAATGACAAGTATAGGTTCCAGCAGAAACTGGAAAAGTTATGGACCTGTATCAGCAGCTAAAGCTATCTTAGAAGCACATATAAGACAATTGGCTTTGGAATTAGCACCATATGGTATAACAGCCAATGCCATATGTGCTGGAGTTACACCTACACCAGCACTAATGAAAATACCGGGTCATGAAGATATGATGGAAAAAGCTCAGAAATATAATCCACATGGGAAACTGACAACACCAATAGACATAGCAAATGCAATAATGCTATTATCTCACCCAGCTTCATACTGGATAACTGGAAACACCATCTATGTTGATGGTGGAGAATTTTTAACATGAAATATATAGAAAGGAGAAATTATGAGCTTTTTCAAAGAAGTTAACTCATTCGTAGACAAAGCTACAAAATATGTGAAAATAAGACCAGATCTATTAGAATTAATAAAACAGTGTAAATCAGTAATAAATGTCACATTCCCAATAAAAAAAGATAACGGAGAAATAGAAACGATCTATGGTTGGAGAGCACAACATAGTTTCCACAAACTTCCAACCAAGGGAGGTATTAGAATAAGTAATGAAGTTTCTTTAGATGAAGTAATGGCATTGGCAGCTTTAATGAGTTACAAATGTGCAATAATGGATATTCCATTTGGTGGAGCAAAAGGAGCAATAAAAATAAATCCGCAAAAATATTCTGCCAATGAATTAGAAAGGGCGGTAAGAAGGTACACATTTGAGTTATACAGGAAGAATTTCATAGGTCCATCAATAGATATTCCGGGTCCAGATATGGGATCTGGAGAAAGAGAAATGGCCTGGATATTGGATACCTATGCAACTCTGTCCAACAGAGAAGTAGATTATTTAGCTTGTGTAACAGGGAAACCAATAGAACAATCAGGAATAAGAGGAAGAAAATATGCCACAGGATTAGGAGGATTTTATATATTAAACTATCTCTTAACAGAAAGGAAGGATATAACTAAAAAATTTAAACTTGAGAAAAATATAGAGGATATAACTATATCAATCCAAGGATTTGGTAATGTTGGTTACTATTTATCAAAATTCCTTTTCGATAAGCAAATAAAAATAGTTTCTGTGGCAGATATAACAGGAACTATATATAATGAAAAAGGGATAAACATAGATAAATTGAGTGAATACGTTAAATTAAAGGGAGGTGTTTTTGGATATCCTGATGCCAAATCTACTCCCAACCCCCAAGACTGCTTAGAATTGGAAGTGGATGTCCTTATTCCAGCAGCACTTGAAAATGTTATAAATGATGAGAATGTTGATAAAATAAAAGCTCCAATAATAGCAGAAGCAGCAAATGGACCCACAACATTTAACGCACATAATAAACTATCAACAAATGGTAAGCTCATTATCCCAGATATACTCTATAATTCGGGTGGAGTAACAGTTTCATATTTTGAATACTTAAAAAATTTATCACATGTTAGGTTTGGAAGGCTTGAGAAAAGACTGAGAGAAGAAAATAATATCAACCTCTTAAAAGAAATAGAAAAAGCCACAAATAATAAAATAGAATATAAAAATGTAATCAATACTTTCTCAGAAGAGGATATAGTTAAATCAGGTTTATATGAGAGCATGATCAATGGATTCAATAGTATTTATGAAAAATCCATAGAAAAGGATATAGATATGAAAACAGCAGCTTTCGTTCTTGCAATAGAGAAAATAGCACTTTCATACAACCAACTTGGAATATTTCCATAAAAATAAATATTATTTTATACTAAAGTCAAACAAGAATTATAATAATTATGTAATGTATCTATAAAGCCGTTAAAAACTGGATCTCGGTTATTAACTTTCAGAGTGTTGTAAAAAATTAAGTCATCAACCAAAGAGTTCAACTCTGGATCGTTTTCGTATATGTTTTTTATGATTTTATCCCTAAATTCATAATCACTATAATTGTTAGCGGTTCTATTTTTGAAATAAGTATTGATAACCAATTGAGAAAAAAGGTAATCAAGATTTCCATACTTCTTAGAAATGTTACTCCCTGCTAATGAATTGAAAAGAGGATCCAAGAGATTTATCCATTGAACTACATTTTCAAAATTGATATTATTTAGGATATTAGAAAGTTCATCGGTATTTTGGTATGACTTTAAAATTTTATTCAAATAGGAAATCATAATATTAACATTGTCTTTATAATTATTATCTTTGGGTAAATTTTTTAGGGTTTTTATCCACAGATTTAATCTCAGGTAAAGCGTTCTATTTTTAGGTAGATTGGGATCGAAAGGAAAAGCAGAAATGGTAGCCCTTTGAGATATACTTTTTAAAACCTCAAGTGCAGACAAAACCTTTTGTTTATCAGGATTATTTAAGATTTGGTAAAAATTATTTGCAAAATACTTAGTAAGGACTAAGGAAGACAAATTATTTTTATAAAAATTAAATATTTGAGTATTATCCTTTGAATTTTTTATCAATTCAATAAGTAAAGAAGAGTATATATATATTTTGAAGAAGTGGTAAAAATCACCATATGTAAAATCTTTATTTCTCAAATTTTTTCTTATAAATGAGCTAACATAAGAAATGTAGGAAGAAAATAAATCAGTAACGGAATTTTTAACAGCCTCATTATAAGAAACACCATGAGATTGATAATTATCAATAGATTCATTTAATATATTCTTATGTTCATTTGAAACCATTTTATCTTTCAGGTAAAAGATGTAGGAATTATCTTTAAGAGTTAAATTCATATAGTATATGACTTCCATAAATCTGTCCAAATCATGTTTATTGGAAATAGGATATGATTTTATATTATTAAGAACAGATAAAACTTGGGAAATCAATACGAAAAAGTTTTTCCAAATCTCTACCTCTCTGAAACTTATCTCTTTCGTTATTTTTCTTAGATAATCATTTTTCAATTTTAAAGATGAAAATAAATCGTTTAAAAAACCATTTATTTGATCCCACAAATATGAATCTATATAGTTTTTAGAATTGATAACATTTAATATTTGTTTTGATTTAACAAACATATCTAGAATATTGGGCGGTACATCCTTAATATAGAAGGGGGAATTGAGAATAAAACTATTTGATAAAAATCCAAATACTTTTTTATTCAGGTAAGTATCATTATCAATAAAAAATGATAGATCATCTATCAATTTATCATCATTATTTTTCATTATGTTTTTCAAATCTCTGGCAATAGTGGGATTTCCTTTTGAATTCGAAATAATAAAAAGAATAATTCCTGTTTCTAATAAATAATTAAAATCCTTGATAAAATAATTGGATAATGGTGTATAAATAGAAGAGTAATAATCTATGTTGTAGTTAATAAGACCAAGCTTGTTTATTAGATCAAAAGTTTGAGGTAGATATTTATGTAAATCAAGAGGTACAGGATAATTTTTGTTTAAAGATTTCAGGAAAACCTTAAATAGGTTATTTATATTTATTGGATTTGTTTGACTAACATAATTTTGATTGCAAGCAGATGTTTGATTAATATTTTTTATAAAATTGTCTTTTGGAAGATATTTTATATTACTTTTTTTATTGTCATATTTTGTAAAAATTTTTTTACTAATAATCTTCGGATTACTAATTTTATAATTATTAATTTCCTTCATATTTATGTTAATTATTTTTCAAAGCATCAGACATTGCAATATTTGTAAAAAAAATGTAAAAATTCCCTCAAAAATAAAAAGGAGAAAATTATATTCTGTATAATAGAAAAGGGAAGGGAATGGAGTCTCCCTTTAACCGCTGCTTCAGAGGCAGCTGATGACTCCTAAAAACAAAAATAAAGGAGGGAGACTCCATGGAAACAGTATATTATCAAATATCACTCCTGGTTCTGATAGCGTTAATATCCGTCTTAATAGCAATTGAATTTAAAATCCCATTATCATTATCAGAGATAATAACAGCATCTGCGGCAAGCTACATTATTGGCATATTTGGATTACAAGAGAATCTGAGTGAATTAATTTTAAAGGCAGAATGGTTAAAAGTCCTATCTTCTCTTGGAGCAATATTTTTAACTTTTTTAGCAGGAACAGAAGTAAATATTGGCGTTATAAAGAATAAGAGTAAAGAGGTATTATCAGTTGGTTTGTTAGGTTTCTTAGCACCATTTATAGGATGCTTTCTAGTGGCATTATTAATCTTAAAATGGAATATCAAAGCCAGTTTAATCACAGGAATAGCTCTATCAACAACTTCAGTAGCAGTAGTTTATACAGTAATGTATAATTATAATTTAAATCAGTCTGATTTTGGTAAAGGAATATTAGCATCATGTTTTATAAATGACTTAGTAACAGTACTAGCACTCAGCTTAATATTTTCTCCATTTAACTATAAAACTCTTATTTTTTTATTTTTATGTATTATTTCTTTTATTATTATTCCAAAAGTAAGTAAATTTCTGATAAATAAATATTCAAATAAGGGATCAGCATTTAGGGTTAAATGGATAAAGTTCATACTAATAATTCTGGGAACAGTGGCATTATGGTCAGGAAACGAACCTATATTACCAGCATATATCATAGGAATTATCATATCAGACACAGTAACCAAAGACGAAAATTTTATGAAAAGATTAAGATCAATAACAATAGGAATATTAACACCTTTTTACTTTATAAAAGCAGGTTTTCTTTTGTCAATAAAAGTTATTTTGTCATTTCCAAGTTTAGTAATAATCTTACTATTCTCAAAAGTTCTATCAAAAATAATTGGCTTATATCCAATTGTAAAAATTTTTATTAAGGATAAAAACAAAAGTTGGTATTATACAATGATGATGTCAACAGGTTTAACTTTTGGAACCATTTCAGCTTTATATGGGTTAACACATAACATTATAAACTTAAATCAATACTCATTAATAGTAGTTGCTGTAATATTAAGTGCAATAATTCCAACTTTAATAGCAAATAGTGTCTTTCTACCAAAGTTTCTCTTCAAAAAATAAAAGAATACTTGAAGATTTAAACCAAGGTAGAAATAACATATTCAACATATTTATCATAGTTTTCAACATTAAACAGTTGAATATATTTATCAAAAGGTATAATAGATTCCTTAGTTTCGCATATATAGTTACACACTTTGAACAAGGTCTCCAAAGTGGAAACATATTCATCTTTATCAATTTTAAAAATATTCAATAAAAAATTAATAAATATAAGTTCAAAGGTTTGATTACTATTTTTATGTTTAAAGTTGTTTATTATAAATTTGGGATCCTGTCTTTTATTCCAGTTATACAATATTTGTTTAGATTTTTTTATAATGTTATCACCAAATATAATATTAAATCCCCAATTACTAAGATCTCTTGAAGTTTTGAGAATATAAGCAGATAGAAGTAAAAAGAGATAATAGCTTTTTTCACGAATTATGAAATCATATTCATTTTTTAATATTTCTGAATAGATAAAGTATGACAAATCAAATACTTTTACTATTTCTATGAGCTCTTCGGGATTTGATATTTTTATGTTATATATATCAAAGAAACCCATTTCAATCAGATCCTTTATTGCAAGATAGGATCTATAAAGATTAAATATCTTGGTTATTTCTTGCTTCATTCTGACAGGATTAGTACCAGAAATACAAAAAAAATTTTCTTTTATAAAGATTTCCGTTTGAGGATCAAAAGTCAAACCAAACTCATTTTTTATTCTTATTCCTCTGATCATTCTTATTGGATCAATAATTAAGTTATCAAAATTAACCGTTTTTAATTTTTTATTCAATATATCATCTATACAATTGTTAAGATCAATCAATTTTTCTTTATAAATGTCAAAATACAAGGAATTTATGGTGTAGTCTCTTCTAAAAAAATCTCTTTGTAAGTCAAACGTATAAGTGAAATCTATGTATATTTTTGTGTTTATAACTGCTCTATATACTAGGTTTTTATTATCAAGTTCAACTATTTTGTATTCACATTCTTTACAAAAACATTTTATACATTTTTTATAACACTCCGGATCATAACTTTTCAATAATAAAACAATATCAATATCAATTTTTTCATTCTTTTTATTCAATACCACATCTCTTATTAATCCACCAACAACAAAAGGAACTATTTGTTTTTTAGTAAAAAAGTTCTTATCTAATAATTTGTTTATATTTATTTTTCGAAAAAATTTTATTATCTTTTCATTTAATTTCTCCAGATTATTACTATTTTTTTTCATTTTTAATAATAGTTTTTATATCAGCAATGGATTGATTAATACTCTGGATCAAATTTTCAACTTTCAAACCTTTATAGTTTGGTCTGAAATTTTTCAATTCCAAGTAGGAACTTTCTAAAAGTTTGAGAGCCTCATCAATTTCCTGTTTATTAATCAAATAAGTGGCATATATAACATTTTTTATATTTTTAATAAATCTTTTCTCTTCTGGATCAGATAACATATTTTCCATTTCATCTGATATTTTTATTGCAAACTCAAAATTCTCGGAAGAAAATATATCTATTATTTGCTTAAGTTTTTTTATAAATTCTTGATCATCCATTCTACTTTATTATTTTTATTTTTATATATGAATTTCCTTTGAAAATCAATTGACTTATAAAAAAGGGAAAATCCAAATATTGTCAAATTAATCTAAGTAGGTAAAAATAATAACAGGAGGTTAAATAAATGTCCGCATCTACCATTTCTGTTAAGTTAAAAGACAAACCAAGGAAAGTAATCCCCAATTATGAACCAAAAGTTAATGAAGAAAAACAAGAAAAATTAAACCTGGCAAGGGATATAATAAACAACTCAAAATTAATAGTCTTTACTTTGTATCAAAAACCAAATGTCAGTATTAAAGCATGGGAATTTGTCAAATACAATTCTGGTATAGAGGAAATAGGTGGAGATATAAAAGTAATAAAAAATTCATTTTTAAAGATAGCACTTGAAGAAAAAAACTATAATGAACTGGTTCCCAAAATAAGAGGAGCAGTTGTTGTAAATTACACAAAAAATGATCCCATAAACTTGGCTAAGAAACTTGATGAAATAATTTCAACCCTAAGGAAAGAAAAAAATATAAAAGAGGATATACCGGAGATACTTTTCGGTATCCTAGAAGGCAAAGTGATCAGTGCTCAAGATGTAAATCAGTTGTCCAAAATACCCTCAAAAGAAGTACTACTTGCTCAATTAGCAGGGACATTAAAAGCACCAATATCAAAGTTAGCAAGTACACTCAACACCATTATATTAAAATTATTATGGGCTTTACAAGCAGTGAAAGAAAAGAAAGGATAACCGCGTTCAAGAGCGCGGTATAAAAGTACTCTGAACAAGCCAAAAGCTTGCCAAAAGCAAGTGAAAAGTGCTTGTAAAGGAAGGAAAAACATGGTAACCAAAGAACAAATAGTAGAAGCAATAGGTCAAATGAGTGTTTTAGAATTAGTAGATTTAATAAAAGCCATAGAGGACAAATTTGGCGTACAAGCAAGTGCTCCAGTGGCTTTTGCAGCAGCAGTACCAGGAGCCGCAGCTGCACCAGCTGAAGAAAAAGAAGAAAAAACCTCTTTTGATGTAATAGTTGTTGGATACCCAGAAAATGCTAAATTGAACGTTTTAAAAGTAGTAAGAGAAATAACTAATATGCAATTAAAAGAAGCAAAAGACTTCGTTGAAAGTTTACCAAAACCAATAAAAGAAGGAGTTACAAAAGAGGAAGCTGAACAAACTAAGAAAAAATTAGAAGAAGTCGGTGCTAAAGTGGAAATAAAATAAAAATTTTTATTAATAAAAATTTTACAAAAATTTAATCATTTTTTAAAGCTAGTTAGGAGGAGTTCTGTTACTGTTTCTTTTAAATTTAATATAGGGATTACCTATTCCAAAGATAGTTAATATAAAAAGAGGGAGAGAAAGTAAATGCAAAGCTTTGAACAAAAAGATCCAAGAGGAGAAAAGTTATTTAAAAAGCCAGAATATATAAAACCACCACCATCAGATAAACAAAAATTATCATCAATTACTAAAAAAATAGAAAGTATCACAGAAATAGTTGACTTAGAAAGGGAAAGCTTAATAAAAACAATAGAAAAGCTTAAAAATAAAGCAAACATAGTAGAGTTAATCCTTAATCATGGAAGTTTAACAGGTAAAATGATATTAAAAAATGGAATAATAATAGATGTTTCATTAGACGAATATGCAGAAATAGAAGCAATAATATATTTAATTCAAATAACGGAGGAAGATCTACTAAGCTATTTACCAATGTTTTTAAAGAAAAAACTAGAGGATGAAAACCTTCTTGATACACTTGAATCAATGATAAAGTACAGGCCACAAGATATAAGATTTGAAATTGAAATGGAAGAAGCACTTGATAAAACAGAGGAAAAAAAAATTGATAATCTTTCTCAACAAAAAGAATCTTCAGTATCACTTGATGACTTAGATAAAGAAATTGAAGCATTACTTTTAGAAATAGATAAGAAAGAAGATACTCCCACTAAAAAAGAACAAAAAATTAATCAAATGATAGAAGAAACAGTTATGCACGAAATCCCAGAAAACCAAGAAACAGAAACGATACCTATTGAAAAAATAGATCAAGAAAATGAAATAGTAGAATTACAAAATGTATATAACGAAGAACAAAATCTTTTAGAAATAGTTGAAGAAAAAAATGAATATCAATATTTAGAAGAAAAACAGCATTTAGATGAATATCAACATTTAGACGAACAGATAATAGAAATAATAGAAAAACAAGAAAATGAAATAGAAACAGCAGAAGATATAACAAACTCAATATTCGTTGAAGAAAAAATTGAAGAAACGTTTGACCAAACAACAGAACAAATAGAATCAATGATAAAAGATAAACATACAAGCAAAAACATAGAAGAAGGTGAAATAAGAGAAATCAAAAAAGAAGAAGAATATAAAAAAGAAGAAAACATAACTACTATAAGAAATATAGAGCAAGAAAGTAAAAAAGTATTTCCAACAAGAGAAGAAAAAAGAACAACAATCAAAACCAAGGAGGAAAGTAAAATAATGGTTATAGATAATATAGTTAGTAAATTATCCCAAATCCCTCCATTAGAAGAATTTCATATCATAAACACAGAAACAGAAGAATTAGAATACTGTTCTAATGAATCATTGGATGATTTTTCTATATCAACAATAGTTGCAGTATATAAAGATCTATCAATGTTCTCTGGATTTTCTTCAGAAAGAATAAATAATATGGTTGTAGATACAGACAATTCTTACTATGTTATTACAAATATAGATGATACAAGAATATTACTAAGCAAGTGTTCTAAAAAAGCCAATCCTTCTTTAATATCATCACTAATTAGTAAAGCCATTAAAGGTAAATGATTGACTTACTTGTCATTATTTCCCTCGTTTCCTTGTTTAAAATAGGTTATGAAAGGGGGATAATTGCAGAATTAACAGATATTATTGGATTAATAATAGCTATAATAGCCTCGTTTAATCTGACTGAGCCATTCGGAAATTTAATAAGTGCCATTCTAAAAACTCCAAATAAAGTGTTAATAACTTTTACAGCAGGAATAATAGTATTTTTTTGCACATTTTTTATAATACTTGCAATAGGATACGGTTTAGAATTGTATTCAAAACGCAGTGAAACATTGGATAAAACTAACAAATTAGTTGGAGGAATATTAGCAACCATAAAAACCATCATTTTTTGGTGGGCAATATTCTTGATAATTACAATATTCCCATCAAAAGGGCACTTCAAACAATATATTACAGATTCCTATTCATATAATGTTATATCAAACATCAATCCTTATATGATCAGCTTTTTTCAGTATGTTTTTCCTGAAAATATAAACAAACAAATAAGAAAAATAATAAAATAACTACGAGGTAAAGTCATGAATACAAATGAAATATTCCATACAAACACAGAAAACATAAGAAAAAATGGTAAAGAATTAGAAAATAAATTAATAAATATTAAAGGCTGGGTATGGAACAAAAGAAGCAGTGGAAAAATAAGGTTTCTAATACTAAGAGATGGAAAAGGTTTTATTCAATGTGTAATAGATAATCCAGAACTATTCAACATTTTTGATGAATGTACTCAGGAAAGTACATGTGAAATTGAGGGTATACTCAAAGAAGACAAAAGATCTCCATTGGGTTTTGAAATTTTAACAAAAACAATAAGACTCTTACATAAAACTATAGACTACCCGATAACACCTAAAGAACATGGGAATGATTTCCTGTTAGATCACAGACATCTCTGGATAAGAAGCAGAAAACAATTTGCAATACTCAGGATAAGGCACAGTATAAAACATTACATAAGAGAATATTTAAATCAAGAGGGATTCATAGAGTTTGACAGTCCAATATTTACTCCTTCAGCTTGTGAAGGAACCACAACTCTATTTGAAGTAGATTACTTCGGCGAAAAAATGTATCTATCCCAAAGTGGGCAATTGTACCAGGAAGCAGGAGCATTGTCCTTTAATAAAGTTTATTGTTTTGGTCCAACATTCAGGGCAGAAAAGAGTAAAACAAGAAGGCATTTGATAGAATTTTGGATGGTAGAACCAGAAATGGCTTTTGCTACATTAGAAGATATAATAGATATATCACAAAAAATGATATCTTATGTTATTCAAAAAGTCTTGGAAAATAACATCTATGAACTCATTTTATTAGAAAGAAATGTTGAAGATTTAAGAAAAATAGTTCCACCATTTTATAGAATAACCTATTCAGAAGCTGTAGATATAATCAAACGAAAAGGTATTAATTTCCATTTTGGAGATGATTTTGGGGCTCCAGAGGAAACTGCAATATCTGAAAACTTTGATAAACCTGTAATTATTACACATTATCCCAAAAATATCAAACCGTTTTATATGAAAATAGATCCGCAAAATCCAGGATTTGTTCTAAATATGGATATAATAGCACCGGAAGGGTACGGTGAGATAGTTGGAGGAAGCCAAAGAGAAGATGACTATCAAACCCTATTAAATAGAATGCAAGAAGAAAACATACCAATAGAAGATTACCAATGGTATCTTGATTTGAGAAAATATGGCAGTGTACCTCATAGTGGTTTTGGGTTAGGAATAGAAAGATTCGTAGCTTGGATATGTAAATTAGAACACGTTAGAGAGACCATACCATTTCCACGAATGCTCTACAGATACAAGCCATAACCTAACAATTTAGATAAATTAAATATTTAGATATAATTGAATTTATTGAAATTTTAACACATAATGAACAAAGAAGAAATAAATTTGCTACTAAAAAAATACTATATAACTAGAGAAAAGGCATACAGAAACAAAGTAGTGGAAATAATGCTACCATATGTAAAATATTTGGCCTATAAAAATTCCAATATAAGTGAAATAGATGATTCAATACAAAATGGAGTAATAGGATTAATCAAAGCAATAGAAAACTTCGATTTTAAAAAATCAGATAATTTTATTAGTTTTGCATCACTTTACATTACAGGCGAAATAAAAAAATACTATAGGGATTTTCATAACCTAGTAAGGCCACCTCGGGAGATCTATGAAAATCAATCTGTGATAAATCAGAAAATAAGAGAATTGACACAGAAACTCAAGCGTCCACCTACATTGAAAGAACTAGAAGAATATACACAAATAAACAAAGAGAAGTTAATAGAACACATGGAATTTTCCAAACAAAAACAATTCTCGTTAGAAAACAGTACCTTAGGAAACGAAAAAAAAATAAGCGAAATAATATCAGATAAAAAAAATGTAATTGAGGAAGTTGATAGAAAAATGTCACTTCAAGAGGCAATATCAAAATTGGATCCACTTGAAAAAACCGTAATAACACTAAAATTCTTTGAAGGATTAACTCAAGAAGAAATAGCCAAAAAACTAAATACTATACAGGTAAATGTATCAAGGATTCAATCAAAAGCCCTAAAAAAACTTAAAGAAACCATCATATCAAACTAAATAACAATTAATATAAAATTCTTCTTATCTTTTCAAATTCAAAATCCCTTCTCATTCTTCCTTTATATAAGATTATCTTTTTATTAACATAGTCAACTTTTATTTTTTCAAACTGGTCTATTATTTCCTGGCCATCCATAAAAACAATAACTTTTATATTATTCAGATAATTGATAAAGTCAATTGAATTAATCTCATTTTCTGGGGAAAATTCACCCTTATGAAAACAACTCACTTGGTTTAAAATTGCTTGTGCAATATATGTTATATCAAAATTTTCATACTCATTTTTTAATAATAAAGAAAATTCTTTTAAACTTATAGCTTTATGTTCAAAATCATAATTTGAAACATTGTTATTAACATTTATACCAATTCCTATGATATAGTTATTTTTGAACGTTTCAACTAATAAACCTCCCAACTTATAGTAAATACTTTCATATTTTATAACCAAATCGTTAGGATATATAATTCCCAAATATTCAGAGAAAGGATAATTTAAATATTTCCTCAAGGCCACAATAACAAGAATAGAAAAAAGTATAGATATGGGAAAGTCACATTTTATTACAGGATACACAAAAGATAGGTATAATCCTCCTTCATCAGAAACCCATTCTCTTGAATAGCTGCCTTTTCCTTTAAACTGTCTTTTAGAAAGTACTGCTAAAAGATCTCCATCTTTCAATCTCTTCTTTATTTCTTCTTGTGTACTATCACATTCATCTAAAACTATCAAGTTATACATTTAACAGCCTCCACCATGTTGGATAATTTTTGATAAGCGACATCCCAAGTTCTGGTTCTCAATCCACAATCAGGAGCAACATATATCCTATGACCAACCACATCCAAAGCGTATAAAATTCTTTCTTTTATTAAATCAACGCTTTCAATCTTATCGGTATGGACGTCTATAACACCAAGACCAACAACAAAATTGTTATCTTTAAAATTTTTGAGTATATCATATCCTTTTCTATTGTGTTTACCAAGTTCCCAACTATCTCTGTTAGCGTATTCAAAATGCAGCTCTTTTATTATACCATCCAATTTCTCAATATATGGAAAAAGAAGTTGATAATTAGAAAAACAAATATGAATAGAGAAGGTGGATTTATTTTGTAAACCATTAACAGTTTCGTAGATAGAATCAACAAACATTTCTATTTCTTCTTTTTTTGTTGTTGCAGCAGGTTCATCTATCTGAATAAAATCAGCACCACTATTTATTATATCTTCTATATTTTGTCTTACAATATGGCATATATCTTTAAGGAATTCCCACCTATATTTTTTATCTTGGAGTTGAAATAAGTCAATTTTATAGTAATATTCATTGAAAGACCAATCAACAAGAGTATATGGTCCAGTAATAGGTATCTTAAGCTTTTTCTTGATAAATGACTTTATCTCCTGAGTTTCTTTACGATGATAATAATTTTTTAACCTCGGTTTAGAAACAATTGAAGCTTTTTTATAGTACTTATTATCAAAGCTCCTGACATGTCCCTTAAACTCAAATCCCTCAATATTTCTTATAGGATATTCATACATTTCACTTCTATGTTGCTCACCATCATAAACAAGATCCAGTCCAACATTCTCCAAAAGTCTAACAGCATATAACGAAGAGTAAAAGACAACTTTTTGTTTATCTGTCTCAGATATATTAACATTATTAAAATTCTTTCTTATTATCTCAAACAATTCTTCTGTTTCATGTTCTATCTTCAATTTTTTAGCCCATCTAATTGCTTCATTTAAATCATCCTCATTCAGAGGTAAATTTCTGAATGGCTTAACTCTCCAAGAAGGCTTAGCCAAGGATCCTATCTCATGTGTTATTATCATAATTCCCTCCCAGATGATAATTTATATAGTATTGCAAAATAACAGTAGCAGAATACTTGTCTATATCTTTAGAAACACCGAACTTAATTTTGGCTAACTCAGTAGTATAATCTTCTTCAACAAAATATATTTCTACTTTTCCTTTTAACTCTTGGGAAATTAATTTTTTCAACCGATTAGAAAATTCCTTTATAAGAGGATATAAATTGTTTAGTCGTTTAGAAACAGGAAAAACAGGTAAACCAATTACAACAGAATCTATTGAGTAATCCCTTATTATATTAAAAATTTCATTTACTGAATTTTTTGTATTCGGTATATTTTTAAGCGGCTTTATAATCTTAAAGTCAGTATTAGCAATAGCCAATCCTATTTTTTTTTACCCCAATCTATACCAAGTATTTTCATTAATCTTTAACTATTTCTTTTTAGTTCCTATTCTATTGGGTTTTGGTCCTTTTCTTGTTCTTGAATTTGTTCTAGTTCTTTGTCCTCTAACAGGTAGCCCCTTTTGATGTCTTATTCCTCTGTAGCATCTTATTTCAATCAATTCTCTAACATTTTGGCTTATCTGTCTCCTCAGATCCCCTTCCACCATATAATTCTCTTCTATGTATTTTTGTATTCTGGTTATTTCTTCTGGCGTCAAATTTTTGGCTTTTTTATATGGATCTATATTTGTATTTTTCAATATTTCCATTGCTGTTGTAGGACCTATACCATAGATGTATCTTAATGAGATCCAAAGTTGCTTGTTTTCCGGTATATTAACTCCTGCTATTCTTGGCATAATATTTTCACCCTCTTTTTACCCTTGAACTTGTTTATGTTTTTTGGATTTTGTACAAATAACTCTTATTTTCCCATTTCTTTTTATAACTTTGCAATAAGCACATATTTTTTTTACAGAAGATCTCACCTTCATTTTCGATTACCTACCTTTTGCTCCTTTTTTACTTTCTTTTAGTATTAGTTTTTCATCCAAGTATCTAATACCTTTTCCTTTATAGCTATCAGGTTTTCTAATCTTTCTTATATTTGCAGCAATTTGTCCAACAAGCTCTTTATCTAATCCACTAACAGATACTTTTTGTGGATCTTCAACCTTGACTGATATACCCTTCGGAGGATAAAATACAACAGGATGAGAATAACCGACAAAGAACTCAACTCCCTCACCCTTCTGATTAGCCTTCCATCCCAAACCAACTATTTGCAGTGTTTTCGTGAACCCCTCATTAACTCCAATAACCATGGAATTTATTATGCTCCAATATGTTCCAGCCAATTTCCTTATGAACCTATCAGCTCTCTTTGATTGCTCACCCAATTTGGGAATTACAAAAATTTTATTCTCCTCGGTTTTTATTTCTACGAACTCTGTCCTAAAAGTTTTAGAAACAGATCCTTTAGAACCTATTAAAGTGAGTTTATCTCCTTTCATTTCAACTTTTGTGTTAGGTGGCAAAACTATTGGCTTCCTTATTAATTTTGACATATCTCTTTCCTCCCTTAGTAAACAAATCCTATTATTTCTCCACCAATTTTATTTTTCATGGCTTCCCGGTGTGAGACAATACCTCTTGAAGTGGACACAATTGTTAACCCCATACCGGAAAAAACTAAGGGTATATCATTGTAAGATTTATAAATTCTTCTACCAGGTTTACTAACCTTTACCAAATCATTCAATATTGATTTTCCATTGTGATATTTTATTTTCACGACAAAATTGTAAGAAAACTCACTTACCGGTTCTACAGAGTAATCCACAATATAGCCTTCTCTTTTCAATAGATCAAGTATTCCCTTTTTAAATTTAGAACCCGGTATTTTTACAGTTTCATGTTTCCTATTTATGGCATTTTTGATTCTAGCAAACATATCAGCAACTGGATCGGTAACCATTGTTTAACTCACCTCTCTTACCAACTTGCTTTTCTGACACCCGGAATTAATCCTTCATACGCCATCTTTCTTAAACACATTCTACATATTCCGAATATCCTTATATATCCTCTGGGTCTTCCACAAACCCTACATCTATTTCTAAACCTAACTTGGTATTTAGGAGCTTTTTTCCATTTTTCTAACTGACCTTTTCTGGGCATAAACTCCTCCTTATATTACTTTTTAAATGGTAATCCAATTAATCTGAGCAATTCATAAGCTTCTTTATCATTCCTAGCAGTAGTTGTTATATTTATATCCATTCCTCTGACTTTATCAATGTCATCATACGATAACTCAGGAAATATTATCTGTTCTTTTATACCAAGATTGTAATTCCCTCTTCCATCAAAACCATTATTGTTTATCCCTCTAAAATCCCTAATTCTGGGTAGTACGATAGAAATGAGCTTATCGAGAAAAGCCCACATTTTTGCTTTTCTCAAAGTAACTTTAAGCCCTATATTCATACCTTTTCTGAGCTTAAAATTGGAAATAGATTTTTTAGCTTTTATGACTACAGGAGCCTGACCAGTTATAACAGTTAGCTGCTTTTGTATTTTTTTTATTATATCCTGATTTTGAGTTGCATCACCAACACCCATATTGACAACAACTTTTTCTATTTTAGGGACCTGCATAACATTCTTATAATTAAACATTCTCATTAGCTCTGGAACAACCTCTTTTTTATATTTTTCATATAATCTCATTTCATTTAGTTTCAGCATTTTTTTATTATCCGAGGATTTTTATTCCGCTTGATCCCCCGGTAAAGCGGATCTATTTTTCAACCTTTATCTCCTGTTTAGTTCTTTTTGATATTCTTATTTTCACTTTTTTTCCATCTTTCTCAATAAACTTATAACCAACTCTAGTAGGTTTATTATCAGTAGAATCAATAAGCATCAAATTAGAAATATGAATAGGCCTTTCTACTTGAACTATTGTAGGTTTTTTTTGTTCTGGATTCGGAGATTTCACATGTTTTTTAACCTTATTTATTCCTTGTATGGTTACCCTATCACCAACAACTTTAACAACTTTACCAACCTCTCCTTTATTTCTTCCAGATATAACCAAAACTTTGTCACCTTTCCTAATTTTCATTTTATACCACCTCTGTTGCTAATGATAATATTTTAGCAAAACCTTTTTCCCTTAGTTCCCTGGGTATTGGCCCAAAAATTCTCGTACCCTTTGGATTCCCCTGATCGTCAATTATAACAACAGCATTATTATCAAATCTAACATAACTACCATCTTGTCTTCTGTATTTCTTAGTGGTTCTAACAATAACAGCTCTGACAACATCCCCTTTCTCTATATTTGAATTTGGTATAGATTCTTTAACAGCAACTTTAACTATATCTCCTATATAACAGTAAATCTTCTGTGAAGCTCCATAAGTTCCAATCAATTGGACCTTTTTGGCTCCAGAGTTGTCAGCAACAGTTAGCTTAGTCATTCTTGGTAACATAATTATACCACTCCTTTACACTCGTAGCCAATATTCTTAAAATCCTCTTACACATTTTGTGCTTTTTCTAAAACTTTAATAACAACCCACTTTTTTAACCTACTCAAAGGTCTAGATTCAATAATTAAGACTTTATCACCTTCACTGCATTCATTATTTTCATCATGAGCATAAAATTTTTTATAAGTTTTAACCACTTTTTTGTATTTTGGATGCATTTTATTTCTTTCCACTTTGACAACCACAGTTTTATCCATTTTATCACTAACAACTACTCCAACAAACTTCTTTTTATTTGTTCTCATTTATATCACTCCTTTTAGTGGACATCAAATACTTTATTCTTGCTATTTTTTTTCTGAAAGTTGAAAATAAATGTGGTTTCAATTCACCAGTTATAGTAGATTTCATTTTATTATCAAAAAATTCTTTTCTCGTATTTTTCAATTCTTTAACTAAATCACTATAACTCATACTTCTGAGCAACTCAAGATCTTTTCTAGATTTCATAATTTATCCCCCCTGCTTTCCAACAAATCTCGTCTTTATTGGAAGCTTATATGAAGCTTGTCTCAAGACTTCAAAAGCTTGTTCTTCCTTTAAACCTGTAACTTCAAACATTATGGTACCAGGTCTGACAACAGCAACATATCTGTCAACATCTCCTTTACCGCCCCCCATTCTTGTTTCAGCTGGCTTCTTAGAAACACTCTTATGAGGAAAAACTCTTATCCATATCTTACCACCCTTTTTCAAATTTTTAGATATCACAATTCTTGCCGCCTCTATCTGATTAGCAGTAATCCAAGCAGGTTCCAGAGCTTGAATACCAAAATCACCAAAAACTACTCTATTACCCTTTGTAGCTCTCCTTTTCATTCTTCCCCTCTGGGTCTTCCTATATTTTGTTCTTTTAGGTGCCAACATAATACATCCACCTCTCTATTATACTAAATCTTTTGGCATATTTGCTAACTTAAGTTTCTCCAATACTTCAAACTGTTTTTTAGTATCCTCATCTCTAAACGTTAATCCCTTATATATCCACACCTTTACACCTATAACTCCCCATTTGGTTAAAGACTCATCCAAAGCATAATCTATATCGGCTGTCAGAGTTTGAAGAGGAACTTTTCCAAGGATAATCCTTTCGGTCCTGGCCAATTCAGCTCCATCTAACCTACCAGATACTTCAATTCTTATACCTTGAGCACCAACCCTCATAACTCTTACTGCAGCAGCTCTCATAGCTCTCCTGAAACTCACTCTCTGTTCCAACTGTCTTGCTATGCTATGTGCAACCAACTTGGCACTCAAATCAGGATGTTCAACCTCTCTAACCTCAACAATAACATCCTGTTTACCAAATTCTCTCTGAATTTTTGATCTTATATTTTCTATTTCAGAACCTTTCTTACCAATAATAACCGCAGGCTTGGAAGTATAAATAGTTATATGAATATTAGATCCTCTTCTTTTTATAACAATTTTCTCAATCGATGCTGGATTCGGATCTTTAAATTTTGCACTACCTTCCTTAACTTTTATTCCCATCCTCTGTATCACACTCTTCCTTACTTCTTTAAAAATAAATTTTCTTATGTTATTATCTTCAATTAAAGCATCTTGATACTCTTTTCTCTTGGGGAATAACCAAACACTATCCCAATATTTATTTATACCAAGTCTGAGGGCTTTAGGATGAACTTTCTGGCCCATAACTTACCTCCTTACTACTTCTTTACCATTTCCTTCTTAATTTTTTTAACAGGCTCTCTGTAAGCAACCTTAACAGTTAAATGAGAAGTTGGTTTTAATATTCTCGTGGCACTACCTCTGTATTTAGTATCCCATCTCTTAATAAAAGGACCTTTGGTAACAAATAACTCATATATGAAAAAGTTATTAATATTTAAATCTTTGTATCTATCTGAAAGATACTCTATATTAGCTTTTACAGAGAGAAGTAGCTTTTCAACCATTCTTGCAGCTTTTCGAGGGATAAAAGCAACAATATTGATAGCATCATCCAAATTTTTATTCCTCAGTAAATCAAGAATGGGCATCAATTTTTTATAAGATGTTCTTAAGTATCTGGCAAAAGCGTTGAATTTCAGAAAATCTACTTTAAACTCATACCACTTTTCCTTCCAATAGCTTTCGTGAGCCACTCTTTTGGCCTCAACTAAATTCTTTGCATATATTATCTGACTAAGATAATCCTTATCTTCTTTTGATTTTTTATATTTTATTTTGAAAGCATATTGATACATATTAGTCCTCCTATTTTTTTTAGCTGCTCTATTTTTTAGCTGCTTTAGCAGCTTTTTTATCAGGATGGCCCTTGAACGTTCTGGTTGGTGCAAACTCCCCTAATTTATGATTCACCATTTGTTCATTAACATAAACAGGAACATGTCCCTTACCGTTGTGAACAAGAAAAGTTAGCCCAACCATCTCAGGAACAATTGTGCTCCTTCTTGACCAAGTTTTTATAGTTTTTTCACCCTTTTCTTTAGCAACAAGAACTTTTTTATAAAGTTTAGGATCGACGTATGGCCCCTTTTTTGTACTTCTACCCATACTTAGTCCCTCCCAATTATTTACTATTTTTTGCTTCTCCTAGATATAATAAATCCTGTGGAAGGTTTCTTTTTCTTTCTTGTCTTATATCCAACAGTTGGTTTACCCCAAGGGGTAACACTAGGTCTACCAGGGTGAGTTCTACCCTCTCCTCCTCCATGAGGATGATCAACAACATTCATACAACTTCCCCTCACATGAGGCCTCCAACCCATATGTATATTTCTCCCAGCTTTACCAATTACAATGTTAGAATGATCTGAATTAGAAACCCTACCAATAGTGGCCCTGCACTTCAAATTCACCTTCCTTATTTCACCCGATGGTAACCTGACTATAGCATAATCACCCTCTTTACCTATAAGTTGAGCAACACTTCCAGCAGAACGAACAAGTTGAGCACCCTTACCAGGGTACAACTCTAAATTATGAATAAAAGTTCCAACAGGAATACTCCTCAAAGGTAAACAGTTACCAACCTTTATTTCAACATCTTCACCAGATAATATAGTATCCCCAACTTTTAAACCTTCGGGAGTTAAAATATACCTTTTCTCCCCATCTGAATACTCAACCAAAGAAATCCATGCCGTTCTATTTGGATCATATTCTATTGTCTTTACAACAGCAGGAATATTATCTTTATCTCTTTTAAAATCAATTATTCTTATTCTCTTTTTATGACCTCCAGATCTGAATCTAACGGTAACCTTACCTTGATTATTTCTCCCAGCCTTAGGTTTTTTAATCTTAGTCAAAGGTTTATAAGGTTCATCCGTTGTTAAAATTTCTTTAAAATTATGATACGTTGTAAACCTTCTACCTGGAGAAGTAGGATTAGTTTTCTTCATAAACTCTCATCTCCTTTATTTTTCTTTCTCTATAGAAGAATCAATGGCTTCTATTCTGTATCCCTCTTTCAAAGTAACAACCGCTTTTTTATATGATGGTCGATTATATTTAAATCTGTATCTATAATACTTCGTTCTTGAGGGTATATTTATTACATTTACCTTTTCAACTTTGACATTAAAAATTTTTTCAACAGCTTCTTTTATATCATTTTTATTAGCAGAAGGTAAAACTTTAAAAACATACTTTTTTAATTTAGTTTCATTCAATAATCTTAGAGCCTTTTCTGTAAGAACAGGTTGCTTTATAACTTCAGATGGAGCCAATTTAACGTCTTTATGCTTTGACTTCTGCCTGTTCATACTCTCCTACCTCCTTATTAAAATAATCAACAAATAAATCTTTCAATACAAGCAACGATTTTTTATCCAGCACAATTTTGTCAGCACTCAAAAAATCCTCTACATTAATATTATTAGCCTTAATTATGTTTCTAACCTTTTGATAATTTCTTACACTCTTTATCAGATTTATAGTGTTTTGATCTTTTTCAGCATACATAATCAAAAATTTCTTTATTTTCCCAAACTCCTTTTCAATATTATCAAAAATAGACTTTACCTTCTTTGTATTGGCTTCATTAAAATTGTATTCTTTTAAAACCACAAAATCACTTATTTTGCTATATATAAGAGAATAGAGAGATAATTTTCTCTCCTTTTTGTTCATCTTAATACTCCAATCTCTTGGTTTAGGACCAAAAACCACTCCACCTTTTCTCCAAATAGGAGACCTGATACTTCCATGCCTTGCTCTACCAGTGTGTTTTTGAGGCCATGGTTTTTTACCCCCACCTCTAACCTCGTCTCTCCTTTTCGTAGATACTGTTCCCAATCTCCTATTAGACCACTGAAAAACTAAATGTTGATGTATATGATGTAAAGATGGCTTCCTGTTAAAATCCAAAACCATCTTCTCTATAGGAACTACGTTATTGTTACTATCCAGATCATAGATAACCACTTCTTTTTGAAGATCGTTCACTTCTTTTTTCATACCATTCACCTCTTTAAAATTCAATTTTTAACTATCTTAACAACTGAATTTTTAGAACCCGGTATTCCACCTTTGACCAAAATTATATTCTTATCAGGTATAACATCAATTATTTTTAAGTTTCTTATTGTAACCTTTTCATTTCCATATCTTCCAGGTCTTCTTTTACCAGGTCTTGTGGGACCTATTCTTGAGGTAGCATTACTTCCAGCTTTTCTGTGGTGCTTACTACCATGAGACATGGGTCCTCTTGAAGCATTCCACCTTTTTATCATTCCCGAAAATCCCCTACCCTTAGTATAACCAGTTATGTTAACAATATCATCTTTTACAAAAACACTTGAGTCTATAACATCACCGATTTTATACTTAGAGGCAATTTCAGGACTTACCCTTATCTCACTCAAAATTTTGTAATTTTCTCCAACATTCTTAAATACACCACTTGATGGCTTGTTAAGCCTATCAGTCTTTATAAAACCCACCTTCAAAGCACAGTATCCATCCCTTTCATTCGTCTTTATATCAACAATCCTACATGGACCAGCCATTATTGCAGTAACAGGAACCAAAACTTTGTCCTGATACACCTCTGTCATTCCCACTTTGACACCCAAAATCCCAATTTTTGCTTCCTTCATAACAGTCCCTCCTTCGCTCTTATTCCAATAAATAAAGCTGACAAAATAATAAACAAAGACACAACTTTAAACAAATTCAAAATCCCCAACATATAACCTATTTGAGAAATACAAAAAATACCAAAATAAGATAAAGATATGTTAAACATTGAATATATTCCCATGACTTTCCCCAGAACTTCACCATCTGTCAATAACTGAACTTTATTATTAGTAAACCCAAAAGTCAAAGCCTGGAAAACACCAATAAAGAATATTATAAAAAAGGAAAATTCAGGTAAAAAAGATAAAATGAGAATAAGCAAACCATATACCAAAATAAAAAACTCTTCTCTAAAAGATAGTATTACCTGATAATTAGTAGAAGCAACTATAAAAGCCCCCACCATAGCACCTAATCCCAAACAGGACATCAAAAAAGAAAAATAACTAATACCCGCACCCAAAATTTCTTTAGTAAAAACCTGCAAAAAAGACATCAAAGATATACCCCAAAAATTAACAGTGAATATACTATAAAAACATTTCTTTATACTCCTGTTTGAATTAATATAATACAATGTATTTTTGAGTGTTTCAATAAAAGTTTTGTCAGTTTTATTATCATTTAAATTATTGATATCTTTTGAACGAATCTCATTAGAAAAAAGTAAATATATCATAAGTGGAACAAAAGATAAAGCATTCAAAGCAAATCCCCAAGATAAACCAAAATATTTTGCAACATATCCAGCAATAATAGGACCAACTATCCTTGAAAAATTAAAAGATATCCCTTGCCAACTAAAAGAACCAGGTATATCTTGCTTATCTTTAACAATAGAGTTTATCAACTTACTTCTCGTAGGAAAATAAAAACTACTTGTTATCCCCAAAAATAAAGCGAGAATTAAAAAATTTATAGTATTCAAATTGTTAGTAAAAACCAAATAAGAAATGAAACAAGCATTCAAAAAATCAACCATACTTATAGCCAAAAGAATTAATCTCACACTAACCTTATCAGAAAGATATCCTGCAAAAAAAGAAAGAAAAACAGAAGGAATAAACCTAATCAAATTATATATACCTATGTATTGAGAGGCAAGTCTTTCACTTTTTATCATCTCAACAATTACCCATTGTCTTAGTGTAAAATCAACCCAAGTACCAATCAACGAAAAAGTATTAAAAACCCAGTAGAATAAATAATTACTATTTTTGAAAGTTCTAAAAGGGTTTTGTATCATATAGTTTTAATAAAAACCTCAACACCAGCAGGTATTTCCATCTTTTTTATCTCTTCTATAGTTTTTGGAGTATAATTGATCAAATCAACCAATCTCTTATGAACCCTCAATTCGAAATGCTCACCCGATCTTTTATCTACGTGAGGAGATCTAGTTATACAAAACACTCTCTTTTTTATAGGTAAATATACTGGTCCAGAAATAGTAGCACCCGTACCTAAAGCAATATCAACTATTTTACTAACAGATTTATCCAACAAATTATGATCCCAACTTAACATTTTTATTCTTATTCTTGGTAACTTTGACACACTTTACACCTCCTAAACCAATTCACCCATTTTATCAACAAAAACTATATCTTAATTTCTTCCTGGTATTTAATATATTCAACAAAAAATATGACAATCCTACAAAAATACAAAAAAATTAAACAAAAATTATTATTTTTTACTCTCTATCCACTTTTTCCTATATTCCTGTTGAATATATTCCATACTATTTGAATTACTAAAAACATCATTCATGAAATTTTTAAATATATTACTTCTTACAACAGGATCAGGAATAACGTTATAAAAATAGAGATCAAAAACTTTGCCTTTAGGAAAAAGTTTTATCATCTCTTTTTTCACCGATCTAATAAGATCGTCCTGATCTTCAACACTGTAATTCCCTTTTACACTAGGTAAAACAGGAACCATCTGGAAAAACCTATTCTGATTCTCAAAATTAGTTAAGAACTTTATAAACTTTAGAGAATTACTAATCCTCTCCAAATCTCTGTTATTAACAACACTTAAACTCATCATGGTAACTGGATAGTTTTTAAAAGGAAACAGAATAACAGAAGTAGAAGCGTAAAGCTCAGGACTCTCCTTTTTTATTCTATATAAAAACTGAGGACCTATAAGAATAGAAGCCACCTTACCATCTTTATACATAGAATAAGCAACATCAACAGAAGAAACTAAAAATCCCGAAGGTAAATAATCCCTATTCTTTCTCAAAGTTGTAAAAAATTTGATAACCTGATCATTAAATGGATCATCAGGATCTCCAATCAATCCCAAACCTAACATGTCCTGTTCAAACTTCAAAAATGGATAGAAACCATAAACTCCTTTTTCCTGCCTTATTTTTCTTACTACATCAAAGAACTCTTCATAATCTCTTATTTCCACTTTAGAAAAATCAAATATCTTCTTGTTGTAAATCAACATCTTGGTAGAAGAATACCATGGAATAGTTATCAATTCATTTCCAATTTTACACCCCTCAATCAAATTAGAATGAAAATAATGTTCTATATCTCTGTCATAAATCATTATATCAACAATCATACCCTGTTTATATAATCCAGCAGCCAACTGAGGATTAATATTTACAACATCAGGAGAAAGATCAGTACCAAAATTTGTAAGCATCTTTTGATAAATAGAATCTATTGGGTAATCCTGCCAATTAACCTCAATACCATAAATTTCCTCAAAATTCTTTATGATACCCTCAATATAATCCGTAAAATATGGCTTCAAAGAAGAAGACCAAAAAGTTATACCCGAAACCTTATTATTTAAACCACAGGAACTTAAACAAAAAGCAAAAATAAAAAGCCCAAAAATCAGTAGAAAATAAAACATAAAACTATACTACCTCCTTCTTTTATTATAGTACTCAACAAAAATTTTTGTATACATCTTTGCCCTTTCATAATGATCAACCAATAATTTAGAATTACTACCCTTGAAATTTCTTTCCTCAAAAAAAATAAAAGGTATAGAAACCTCTCTTACAACATCAATAAAATTCAATATATCAACCCATAAATAAACAGGGAAATCATACGAAAACCTCACATTATTAAGCAATTTATAGTTTAAAAGATTAACATAAATATATTCCAAAAGATTTCTTTTATACAATCTGAAACCACAAAAGAAATCGGAAATCCGCTTTCCATAAAATATCCTTATTAAATCAACCATTTTCTTATTGATCAAATATCTAAAAAAATTCTTTTTACTTAACATCAAACTATTAAAGGAATATCTACTACCAGTCAGAAAATCGTATTTTTTTGATAAATTCAAAAAAATCGGTATATATGATGGCAAATGCTGGAAATCACAATCTATAGTCAAAACATACTCATAACTCCTCTCAAGAGCAAAATAGAAACCTTTAAACAAATTTTCCCCATAACCCAAATTAACATCATTAAAAATAAAAAACAATTTATCCCTCATATTGAGAGGTAATGAATTATTAATATACAAACAGATTTCCTTAGTTAAATCATCAGAATTATCCTCCATAAAAAGAAAATGAACATGTTTGCTTATATATCCCAATATTGACTTAATAAAATCCAATATTTTATCATATTCGTTGTATACTGGGCAGATAACCAAAATCATAAATTACAATATATTTTCAACCAATATTCCAAATACAATAAACTCCAAATAAACAATCTTCTATTTTTTCTACCTGTGAAATGTTCTTCTAAAACATCCTTCACATGTTTTCTACTCATCAAGTTGTATATTCTTGCCTTTGGATTCAATAGTTTCTTTTTAACAAACTCAATACTTTCTCCTTTAAACCAGCTAGTATCTGGAGCTGTAAATCCCTGCTTTTTCAATTCCGAAATCTTTGAACCTATAAGTCTATTTGCTAACAATCTTAAAATATATTTCCCATTAACAACCTCTGCCTTTTGTTTAATTTCATTATCGAAAACATCAACATTTTTAAAGCTGCTCAGTTTTAAAAAAGCAGGTATCCTCAGAGCTAAATTTATAACTTCATTATCCAGAAATGGCACCCTCACTTCCAAACCATGAGCCATAGAAAGTTTATCTTCAATAATCAATAACCCATGTAAAAAAGTCTTTACCTCAAAATAAAAAGCCATTAACAACATAGTATCATAATCCAGTTTTTTATTACACATAGATGAAAATTGTTTTTTTAAGATAGAAACAAAAATATCTCTGGTGTAATCTTCACCTACCTCTTTAATCATTTGTTCAAATATTCTACGAAAATAATTAGGATCTACCAATCTGTGCCAATAACTATAATAGCTATCAACAAATTCCTCAAACGATTTGGCCTGTGCAAATGAATGATACCTCCATGGATATCCTCCAAAAAGCTCATCACCTCCAGTACCACTCAACACAACCTTGACAAACTTAGAAGCCAATTTAGAAGCGTAAAAATTTGGATAACTCTGCCCAACACGAGGCTCCTCTAAATGGTAAACCAATTTTTCAAAACACCTCTCCATATCACCAGCTTTTAAAACCATTTCATAATGCTCTGTCGAAAACAAATAAGACATGTACTCAGCCTTATCTCTCTCATCAAAACTCAACTCCAAACCACTTACACTTGTCATGTCAAAACCAATAGTAAAAGTCTTCAAAGTATTGGACTTAAATAATTTAGAAGCAAAGGCTACCAATATACCAGTATCAATACCTCCACTCAGATAACTACCCACTTCGACATCAGAAACCATTTGTCTCTTAACAGCAGATTCCATAATAACACTCAATTCATCAATTGCTGCGTTCTTATTCAAAGAAAAATCAACTAAAGAAATGAAATCAAAATCCCAATAATCTCGGATATAAAAATTTCTCTTCAGTAAATCAATTTCAATATACTTACTAGGCTCCAAAATGAAAATATCTTTATACAATGTCTTATTTGATAAAAAATTTTGAAAAGTTAAATACTCCAATAAAGATGAATTATCCAATTTGAAATTCCAACCCCTATAAACCAGAATTGACTTCACTTCACTTGCAAATGTAAAATTATAATCTTCATCAATAGACCAGTACATTGGCTTTATACCGCACCTATCCCTAACAAGATATAACTTCTTTTTAAAATTATCATACAAAGCAAAAGAAAACATTCCATTAAATTTTTTAACGCATTCTATAC
>JAOABG010000090.1 GCA_026418475.1 bacterium
GTACAGATAGGTATATAAATATTATTGCTAATAAGGTTATATTAGACTGTGCTGCTTCACTACCCACTTTTTGTTCTTTGTATTTGGTTCCTCCGGCAATCATTGATAGTCCAAAAAGAAATAATAGATTTGCAATTATTGATCCTATTATTGAAGCCAAAGCAACTTCAACTTGCCCTTGGATTAGAGCAATAACACTTATTATTAATTCTGTCATGTTTCCAAATGTGGCGTTTATTACTCCTGCTATTACGGGGTTATAATATAGTGAGATTTCTTCTGTGGCTTTCCCAATTATCACTACTATTCCAAGTATAGCTAAGCTTGATACTATGAATACTGGTATACCGTGTATATGTAAAATTTTGAAAGCTATTAATACGAAAACAAGTAGACTTAGCCAGGATATTTTAGGTAAACTTTGTATTATGTTTATCATGTTTACCGAATGAATAATTTTCTATAAAATGTATTTATTAACCTTTTTTAGTATTTGGGTTTAACGTTTGTTTTTAAGTAGGGATTTTTAAGTTAGAATGTGTAAATTTTAATTATGGAGAAATTGAAATAGGGTATGTTGCTGAAAATTATTATGTTAATTCTGATAGTTTGTATTTGTTCCATAAGTATTTCTTTTTCTTATATTATGATTGACAATACTTTTGGTAGTAGTAATTATACTCTTAAGATTAAATATTCTGGTTTTGAGAAGAAGGAGAAGATAAAATGCGTTGATATATTTTTCTCAAGCTATATTTTGGATTCTGGTTTTGGGTATAAGAGTTCATCGTTTTTTCCTGTCAGTTTTGATAAAAATGATAATATGATAGTACCCAATGCGGGTGGCGATAGTATATCATTTTTCAGAATTGATTCAAATGGAAATGTTAATCAGAGTGTTGTTAATATTGATAATTCTGCAGTTCATGAAATTTCTTATCCTTACTTTGTTGGTAGTTATCGGAATTCAGGTAGTTATGGTATCCTCTTGGGTAAATTGAGGGATGTGGGTGCCAATTTTGAACTGGATTTTTATAAAAAAATCGACGTAAGTAAGTACATAGACAATTATTATTATACTACTATAGTTGGATTTAGGAAGCTTTTTGATAGTTTTTTTATTGTTGGTAATACTGTTATACGTGGAAAGAATGATATTGATATACTTCTGTTGAAATTGGGATTTAACGGGGATTTATACAAAAGTTATAATGATAAAGGTTTTTTGATGTTGGACAATTTAGCTGGTGGCAGGGAAGAGGATGGTGTTTCTTCTTTTCAAACCAATAAGGATGGAAATATGTATTTTGTTGGTTCTAGTAAAAGTGGTAATCATTGTAAAGATATGTTGCTTGTTAAACTTGATAATAAGGGTTACCTTGATAAGAGTTTTGGGAATAATGGTATTTTGTTGATTAACAATGTTGCTGGTGGTAACGGTGTTGATTTATTATCTGATATAAAGATAAAAGATGATTATTTGATAGTTGGTGGTATAAGTTATGATAAGAATTCAATAGGTAGGCCTGTTATTATGAAGATATATAATGGTAAGTTAGATTATTCTTTTGGTGAGTATGGTGTAAAGATTATTCCTTGTGTTAATCATGGACAAGTGTTAAAACTATGTATTGATAACATGGGTTACATATATTCTTGTGTTTTCAATTTTTCTTCGTCTAATCCAGAATATGAGCTTGATAAACCTTTGAGAATTTTGCAAATGGATCAATGCGGTAGAATAATTGATGAAGTGGAAATATTTTTTGATAAACCAACTTTTTTACTGAGTATGCTTATTAAAGGTAAGAAGCTTTACATTCCAGTTATCCAATCAAATAAGAAGGGTTATAGCTTAAAGGTTTTGAGGTTTTATATAGGGGATAATGATGTTGATCATTAGTATTAGCCCGAATTTTTATAGTTTTCATAGAATTCGATGACTTTTCTTACATATGTTTGCGTTTCTCTAAATGGAGGTATGTCATTATATTTTTTAACTCTTGCTGGACCGGAATTATATGCTGCGAGTGCCAATTCTAGTTTACCATCAAATTTATCAATTAGTTTACTTATATATCTTGTTCCTCCCATGATGTTTTGTTCGGGATCAAAGGGTTTTTTTACTCCTAGGTATTGTGATGTTTGATCTGTGAGTTGCATTAATCCTTTTGCTCCTACTTTTGAGTTTGCTTTGGGGTTAAATGAGCTTTCTTTTTTTATGATTGATTTTATTAAGTTTGGATCTATATTATATTTTTGTGCTGCTTGACAAATTATCAAATCATATTTATCTTCAATTCCACCTGCTTTTGCTATATTACAAGCTATTGCTTCTTGGATTTGCATTCTTGTGTTCCTTGATGAGTTAATGGCATTTTGATTGTTTTGTGCATTTATTTCTCTGCTTATGATGTTTGGGGGATTATAATTAATTGAGTTATTATTCCTTATTTCCATAATTTTCCCTTGTTTAGAAGTTAAAGTTTATTTTTTCAACTCTTATTTATTAAATATTTATGTTTTTGTAATTGTTAAATAGCTTTGTTTAAAGAATTTACAAATTTTTAACATAAAAATTCTTGTCTGAATTTTGTTGTAAAAAGGATTTTTTGAAATTTCTTAAAAATAAAATATGGAATAAAGCTGAATATGAAGTACAATGTAAAATATATTGATAATAATAATCAGATGAAGTCTATTGTTTTGGATGGTAGGAATGAGGATGATGTGATGAGTAGGGTTATTTCCAATCCTGATGTTCAGACTATAATTTCGATTAGTTCTTCTGTTGGTATTAATATAAGTGGTTTAAAGGGTTTTGATTTACTTTCTCAAAAGAAAGTTGATTTGGGAACACTTTCTTTTATTTGTAGGCAGTTTAGTCAAATGTTTGAAGCTGGTTTACCTGTTAGTTCAATGATGAACATATTTATAAAAACTTTGAAGAAACCTCATCTGAGAATCGTTTTTGAGAATATAAATTCTGATATTCAATCTGGTTTGAGTTTTTATAAAGCTTTTTCTAAGTATGAGCAGTATTTTGGAAACCTGTTTATTAATATGATAAAGGTTGGGGAAAGTAGTGGAAACTTGGATAAAATATTTTCCAGTCTTGCCAATTACTATGAATATTCTTTATCTTTGAGAAATAAATTGATAAACGCTCTTATTTATCCAATTTTTGTTATTTTTGCGGTTTTGATTGTTTGGGCGATTGCCATGTTTTTTGTTGTCCCCAAATTCAAACAGATATTCATACAAATAATTGGTATTGAAAAAGTTTATAAGGAGTTGCCATTTATTACTGTTCTTATGTTAAAGTTATCTGATATTTATAATACCAATTTTAAGTTCATTAATTTAGATATTAGGATAGGTTATATTTTATATTTATTGAAATTTGGTTTTTTGGGTTTTGTTTTTTATCTTTGGAAGAATTTTGATTTTAGGAAATATTTGGAAAAATTTTTGCTTATGATTCCAGTTGTTTCTAATGCTCTTAAATACTATTACTGTTCAATTTTTTTTAAATCTTTACATACCACTTTAACAAATGGGATATTAATAATTCCGGCTTTGCAGATGTCTTCTCATGCTACTACCAGTGCTATATTTATTAAAAAAGTAGAAGAATCCATAAGCAGTATAGAACAGGGTAAAAGATTGAGTGAAAGTCTTATAAATACTAATTTTTTTGAGCCCATAGTTGAGCAGATGCTCATAACCGGTGAGAAAAGTGGTAGTATTTACAAAATGCTTGAGGAAGCTGATAAGTTCTACACAAGAGAAATGGAAATTCTGATGGAAAGAATTATGAGGATGATTGAACCTTTGCTTATTGTTGCTATAGGTATATTTGTTTTTTTTATACTACTTTCTTTGTATTTACCCATATTTATATTACCGTCAAAAATTATGAGATAGTTTATGAGAGTTGTTAATAGTGGTAGTGATAGGAGTTTTGTTATTTTTAGGGACAGAGTAATACTAATTGATCCAAATAAAGAG
>JAOABG010000091.1 GCA_026418475.1 bacterium
TGATAACACACTTAAACTAACAAACAGCATAGGTATTATTACCATAAAACCCGAGAAAACACTAGCTAACAAAGCTTGTTTTCGACTTTTTACATATTGAAATGTATATAAACATGCAGGTAAAGCAACTGTATTATATCCAACATATTCAAGTGCACTGATCCACCAACCATGCACATTTCCAAATGTATGAACGTTGTGATATAGACTATTACCAAAATTAGAGATAGAGAAAAATAAAAACATTAAATACCCAAGCATTAAAAAACAAGCACCAAAAATCTTTGTTGTTAAAACATATTTCTTGCCACCAGCAGTAATCAGTACTATTATAACGATTGATATAAATAAACTTACGATGGCTGGTATTGCTATTATATCCTGAACAACTTCAACAGCCCCAGAAATCACTATGGAGCATACAAGAATTGCCATTGCTACAAAAAGCACATCTAACACAATCCACAATTTAGGAATGATTTTCTGTCCCCAAGACCGATAGTCAAAAGCTTGAAATAAGCGAGCAGTTTCAATCATTAAGAAATTGAGAACGATAAAGAAGATTAAAATTGTTATCAAAATCCAAGGGAAAGCTATTCCATGTCTTATGCAATATTGTACTATTTCTCTTCCGGTAGCAAATCCTCCTCCTGTAACAATAGATTGAAATACTAATCCGGGTATTAGAATAGCTTTTAAGTTCTTTTGAATGCTAATATTAAACATAACATAAAAACCTAAGGTAATTTAGTAGCCTTAATTTTTCTAGACAATTTTTTTATGCTTAGTTGGGGCACTCCAAAAGTATCTACAGAGAGTTGTAAAAGAATTTTTATCAAATTAGCTTCTTCTTCAACACTAACTTCATTCTCCCAAAGATACGGTAAAAAGAAATATGGAATTGGAATATCTTTTGCAAACACAGTAAAAGCTAAATAACTCCATTCTTTGCAATCATGACTAAAAGTTTTGTTTGAATTGTCACTAGCATAAATATCCCACGAATTCAATAAAGTTTTAGAAAAATCTTTTGAACGAATAGATTGCATCCAGTTTTTAACTTTATTTCTAACATTAGAATTTTTGAGAGCAAAAAGATGTGCAAAGCTTAACAAATCTGAAATCAATCTAGCTTTTGAAAATTTATCACAGGATTTAAGTATAGTTTTAATTTTCTCAGTTTTATCAGTTTGGTTACAACCATCATTTAATATAATACAATGATTGATGGCACCTTCAAGATTGTTTCGAAATAATTTATAGATAGTACCAGATGGGAAGTAATAAGGTAATGCCGTAAGTTTTTCTGATTTATTATTTATCTCTATTTTCCCATATTCATAATCGGGGAAATACAAACCTGCTAAATCTCTTTCATCCCTTTCGTCTTTTGTCATTTTACTATCAATCAACCTAAATGATTCATCGAAATCTCGTTCTCTTGCAACTGAGACTTTCAAATAACCCTTGTAACGAAGTTGATGATAATATTGAAGAAAAAAGTAAAGAAATGTAACAAAATCAACCCGTAAAAAATTCTTTAAAATACACTCAAGTGCTATTTTATGTGGTTTTAATGCCGGGCTTAAAACATTAATACTAAAAAGATCTATTCCAACATTATTTTTAGGGTAAAGTTTGAGACTATCTAAGCATTTTTTTACTTGATCGTATGATAGTTTGCGAGTATTTATAGATTTACCCCAGATAGCTTTTGAAAGTTCTACATAATTACTGGCCATTAATCTGATATCTGTTTCTATGATATTGTCTGTAGTTAAAAGATCATAGTCTATACCAAGATATGCATAAAATTGTTGCCGCCACAATTGGTTATATGGTAGATTCTGTGACAAGTCAAGATCAACAACAACCCAGTTATATTCAGTCCAAGATGTCCCAGCTAACATTACTTTCATGGGTAAGCCGAGCCCCAGCGAAATGCGAAAACCACGGCCAATATCAGCAAGTAATCCTATTGACTCAGAAAATGGGCTTAGAGCATGACACAAAAGTACCCCCTTTCTTTCTTTAAGATTTTTCACTTCTTTTGGACAATAAAACGATATAATGGAACGAGCATCTTTTTTCTTGCCTTCCAGAAACCCAAATAGAATTTCTGGTACTAAACCAATTAAATGTGATGCATGCACATCTAAGTTAAACTTGTTGCTAATAATCTCTAGTGGCGATGAAATTTTATTTTCTCTTGTTCTTGTTATTTTGTCATTTAAATCATAAAAAAATTTTTCAATGAATTGTCCAGCAGTAGAAATTTTATTTCCACTTATTTTTTTTGATTTCGATAGTTTTGGCATCCTTCCAAATCCTTTGATAAAAAGCTTTTGCAGCGTTAATTTTTTCTTTGTTTGTTGTAACCTCTGAGCGTAAAATGCTTTTTGTTTTAGGATGTATATATGTTAACAGCAAAAAGCTATCTCCAAATAATACAATATCAGACGTGCCTAAAAGCTGAAGCCAACCTTGGTAGGTAGGGGTTTCAAGCCAATTAATATCCAGTTCTTTAACTTGGACACCAACTTCAGCATGAAGTGAGGCTAGTCTAATAAGACCATTTCTATGTGACAGGTCATTAGGATCATATAACATGATTCTTTGAATAGTCACTCCCCTTTTAATTGCATCTTCTTGAGTTTTTCTACCCCCACCTTCTGGTCCAAAATATTTCCAGTCTCCTTCAGATACTATATTTGTAGCGTATACAATATCACCAGGTTTCATTAATTCAAATCCTCTTATCCAAACATTAAATACTTCATCCCTAGAAACAAGAATTTCACCTTTTGTGATAATTAGTAGCCTTGTTCGAAGTTCTTCTAATTTTTCTTGAAAAAGCTCACGGGTTGCTCCATATTGTTTTGATATCCAATCTTCTGCTTCGTCATATGGTGTCGGATGGCTCATGGTATATTTTACATCATTAAGGAGAAACTGAAGCTGAACGGAAAGAACTGCAATATGGCCTATTGTTGCACCGACAATAGCTATCACTACTTTTCTAAAAACAATAGCAGTCTTGGTTTGTTCCATTTTATCCCGAGTAAACAACTCAGAAACAGCTAAACCAGTAATTGCACCTATAGCGATGCCAACTACTGAACTAAGTAATGGATTATCGATCATATTAGCATTCCTAAAATTTTAATTTTTATAGTTCTCACAGTCTTCCGTGTAACATTCCATAATTAAGTAAGCATTAGAAAAATACTTAAATAAATACAATAAATTGGAAGTAATTTTTACCAAATTTTGCCCATAGTTCCATATTGTTAAACCAATGTCATATTTCTCCCTTTCCTTTACAACGATTGCATACACCACTACCTTGATCCTTGGTATGATAAACTCCAAAAGTTGAACACCAATTGCACTTTTGACCATTTTGTGTTTTACCAGTTCCATTATAGAATCTACAACGGCCGGTACCATTGCAATCAGGACATTTTTGTTTTAGCATAATTTTATTTCCTTCTTTTTTGGTATTTTACATAATTTTTTTGACTTACACAATATATCATAATAGAGTAACATTCTAAACATTACTATTCAATTAAACTCAAACATCCTATTCACTTAAAAACTTTTATTTTCTTTTTCATCACTTTATGAATAAACAATAAAATTAAATTATAAACTTTTCCAGAGTATAAATTTTTAGGGAACATTAGCTTCTCTCTATTTTCAAATAAAATTCCCGATCAACTCACAAATATTCTCAAATTTCCACTCCAACCACGCTCTCGCCACCTCAGTCACAGGAAACTGAGTTGGATTAAACATACAAAGCGATATAAATAAATACCATACATCTGTATGGCATTTTAGAAATATTTCGGGAATTTTTCAAGTGGAAGGTTCTATTGTGATTTTGAAACAAAGTACATTCAGATATCTAATGCTAATAAGTATGAAACAAAATTTTTAAGTACGAGAAAGAATTTATTGAATTTCAGAATATAAGTGCAGTAAAACTCTATAGGAAGGT
>JAOABG010000092.1 GCA_026418475.1 bacterium
TTCTTTAATTCTATATCCCATAATAAGGCAGAGGTTGGAAACTATGAAGTACGTGGAGGCCTATATAAAAGCTTCTATTATTTAGAAAAATATTATATAAACACTATTGAACAATACTATAATTCTTTAAAAATGCGAGGTGTCTTGAATGGCAAAGCAGATTGAACATAACCCAAGTACAATGAGAATATCACAAATCTATGGTCGCTTAAATGCGCTTGAGCCTACGCTTATTTTACAGCCTAGTTTTCAAAGAAAGTTTGTTTGGGGAAGAGAACATAAAGAAAAATTTATAGAAACATTATTGAGAGGATTGCCAATTCCAGAAATCTATATTGCACAATCGGGTATTGATCTAGAAAAGATTGAAGCCCAAGATGTTGTTGTTGATGGGCAACAGAGGTTGAGTACAATTGTGCAGTATATTAATGAACCTGAGGACTCTATAGAATTTGGGAAGATTGTTAAAAAGTATAAAGATTTAGATGAGGATACTAAAAAGGATTTTTTGAATTATAAGATAGCAGTTAGGGATTTAGGAGATATTGATACTGAAACTATTAAAGAAATTTTTAAGAGAATAAATTATACTCAATATGGTCTTAATCAGGTTGAGCTTCATAATGCAGTATATGATGGAGAGTTTATTAACACAGCTAAAATAATTTTAGACAGTATAAAAGGTTTCAATTTTACATTTTTTACTGAGTCTCAGATTAGCAGGATGGAGGATTTATATTATATTCTTTTACTTTTAAGTACAATTGAACATGGGGGATATTTTAGTCTAGATAAAGAGATAGAGAAGTATATAATAAAATTTAATGATACATATGAGAACAAAGAGATGGTAATGGAGAAGTTTATCAGTATTTTTCACTTATTTGAAAAATTAAACCTTCCGCTAGATTCAATTTGGTACAGAAAATCGAACTTTTTTACTCTATTTGTTGAAATATATAATAGCAATAAAAGCATAGATATCAGTACATTAGTATCGGAGTTAAGTAGTTTTGAAAAAGACATTTTAAAGAATAAAGAATTAGGAAGAGAAGACAACGACTATAGTAAATATTATTCTTATATGTTTACGGGCACAAACAATAGGAATGCACGTGTTATTAGATCCGAATTATTTAAAAAGTATGTGTTAGATAATATCTGACATCTAAGTAAACAAAATGTCTTATCTAATATCGGCTGATTACTGTAACTTGTATATCAGTCTTCAATGTGAGGGCTAGTGGATAAGATAGTAAAATAGGGCATACATAAATGCAAAAAAGCTATGATTTTGTGAGCTCGCCCATATTTCTCAAAAATTGAAGCGTTGACATGAACCCATTAAGAATGGTGTTGAGTTCTTAACTTTATACTATATACACAGTAGGCTAATAATGAGAAGTTTAAATACTATAAAGATAACAATAAGAAATTATAAATTCTGACAATTTTAGTGTGAGGAGTAGTTATAATGGAAGGTAGTTTTATTCTTGGGGATCAAGAATATAAATTTATTATAAAGAATGATCATGTAATTTTTAATGTTAGTAATGAAGAAGTTATGAGTTGGAGGATTTTTGCAGAAAAAAATTCCTATCGTATGGAACTTAAACTACGCGGTAAAACATCTGAAGGATATAAGATTATAATCATAACAGATTTTCTTTTAAAAATAGCCAAAAATGAAATAACACTAGGAATTGAGGCTGTTTTTGTTTTTTATGGCAAAGTGGCTCCAATTAAGGGTATCTGTATAAAACTTGATGATAATCCTATATTAAAATTGGATACTAATACTATAAAAACTATAGTAATACCAAATAGTGAGATAGAGTTTTCCATAGAACATAATTCTATAATATTAATAACTCAATGTGAAGCAACCTATGAACAGATAATGAGCCTATCCTATCTAGTAATAAATGTTTTGAGGTTTATTTTACAATGTGATGAAATAGGCCGTTTTAAAGTTTATTTACTAACAGATACTGAAAATGGGTACATCGCTCATTGCAAAGGAATAAATAAATATTACACTGATGAAGCTAATCTAATGCTTAATTCTGAAATAAGCAGATTAAATTCAAACCTAGTAGAAATTTTTGATTTGATGAGGCAACGAAAAATATATTTGGCTCATATTTCACACAATAAGAAACAAAATGCAATTACACCAGGGTGTTTTTTAACTATAATGGCTGCTTTCGAATGGGAATATCGTTCATTGGACTTTTCTAATACAACTGGTAAGCAACCTGAAATAGAAAAAGAGATACTCCTCGAAGTCATTGATAAACTAATAAAGAAAACAAGTGGAAAGTCAAAAAAACATTTCAAATTATATAAAAAGATACTTGGGAATATCGATTTGAATCTATGTGAAAAACTTAAATCTGTTTTTGAGAAATATGAAAATTATCTTAATCCAATTGCAAAACAAAGATTTTATCTAAATAATATAGAGTTTAAGTATACCGATATGGCAGAAAGATTAGCAAGTCAAAGAAATAACTTCGCACATGGGAATCTAGATAAACCATTAGATGTTTTATCTGTACTAGATATCGAAGTGTTGAAACGTTTGATTTATATCATTCAATTGGATAAGTGTAGAGTTGATCCAGAGATCATAAAATCTTGCTTTGAAAACGTTTTTGGAGAAGATGTTTACCGGCGTGAGGCTACAGATGAATATATTTCAAAAACTTTGGATGCATATTTGAGCGTACGAGGAGGTAGCCATATTGAACAAATCACCGAGCGGTAGTCTCTGTCCTTACTATTACATGGGTGGTGAGCTGCACCCATTAAAGTATGGAAGTTATTTTAGCGATAAGGATAAATTATTTGCCGTGATCAAAGACGAGGAAGAATTCATTCTGGAATCATCAGGCCTAAACAATCGCCGGATATGGATTGATTTATATGAAACTAAACTTGACAATGAGGTCATAGACAGACTTGTTTTGCATATTGTGACCATACGCTCAAAAATTTTTAAACTATGTTTTGTTGGCTGTTCTTTCTTTGCCAAGCATAAGATTAAAAAGCAGATGAGAGATCATAGGATGGATATTGCTCTGCAAATAAAATTTTTCTCTGATCCAGAAGAAGCAAAGCAATGGCTGGTTCGTTAGCCGGAATTTATTATTTTTTATATGCTGCATATTTGTTATAAGCGAACTGGAGATTATGAATAGAGAATTATCTGAGCACGGGCGCAAAAAAACGGACGAGAACCAAAAAGTTCATCGCCCGTGGTTGGATAATTCCATTGCACGAAACTGCGGACTGTTTTCACCATACTATGGGGAAAGTATGTACGCTCTTGCTCTTTGAAAATTAGAAAGCATTCATAATAGGCCTGAAAAAATCACGGTTTAGCAGTTCAAAAATACATTTTTATGGTAAAATGGGTACAGCAAACAAAGCTCCCTCGTAAGCGAGTTTTTGAAAAGGCTGTTCAGTTTTAAGCTGCGGGTGGTGCAAGGCCAGTACGCAGCAAGCCAGCATATCCGCAATACAGGCAGACTTGAGGATTTCTGCCGAGGATTTTAAAAAGTAGTTTTTCCGTTGTCAGCTTCTCTTTGGGAATGGGAGAAGTTCCAGTAAGGGTTTTGCAAAGAGAGAGCTTTGTCTGTTTGCCTCGGCTTGATAAAAAGCCATAGTGCCGGATTTTCATAAAACCCTGGGGCAGCACATGCATCAAAAACCGTCGGATAAATTCTTCAGCTGAAATGCACATCTCTTTCCAGCGGTTGGAATCCTTGTAATCCCTCCATTTGAAAGAAACATGCCCATCCTCCAGCTTCAAAATACGGTTGTTGGAGATGGCAACGCGGTGTGTATA
>JAOABG010000093.1 GCA_026418475.1 bacterium
ATGTTATACTCTTCATTGTAGGTATCTTGGATTGTTTCTAAAGATGCTTTTATAATTTTAGTTCTTATGCTTTTTGACTTTATTATATCAATATAGTATAGATGTGAATGAACTACTGAAACTAATTCTAATAGTGAGGCTAAGTACTCAAAACCTCCAACAAAATCGAGCTCTCTTTCTAACTTCAAGTGCTTGATCTCATTAGTTATTGATACTAAATCTATTGGTAAATTTTTTTCATATAGATTTACAATTGATTTGTATATGGCTCTGTTTTCAGGCCAAAAAAAATCTTCTGGATCTATTTTTTCAATAACCTGGGTAACTATCGATGGATTAAATATTATTGAAGAAAGCAGAGCTTTCTCAGCTTGTGAATCGTTAGGTAAATAATTTTCCGATAAGTTTTTGATTATCATTATTCTAACTCTGAATCTATCATTTTTAAGCCTTGATCCACTTTGAGACTTCCAACTTTTATATGAGTTATATTCCCATCAGTAAATACGAGGAATATTTCCTTATATCCATCTATTTGAGTTTTGAGAGATTGTTTGAATTTTTCATGAAATTGTTTCCACTTTTCTTCAGGTTCTAATAGGTCCAATTTGAAGTATTCCTCTTGCAAGGAGGTTATTAGCTTAAATAGAACCTCTTTTGCTTTTTGTACAACTGGATCTTCTAAATCAATAATTTTGTTTTTAGAAGTATTAGAAAACTGATTTAGCAATGAAATAAGATTTTTCATCATCTTTTGTTCTACGATCAGTTCCTGTTGAATTTTTTCTATATTTTCTATTATTTCGGATATTTTATCTAAATAAGTGCTACTCATAAGCTATATGTATTGCTGCCATTCCCCAGAATAAAGGTTTTGCTTTTACCTGTTTATAACCCACATTTTTAAGTATATCTGACAGCTTTTCATCATTTGGAAAAGACATTATGGTTCTATAATATTCTTTATTATAGTGTGGGAAAAATATACTACCAAGTATAATAATAATGAAATAAAGGTAGGAATAATATAATAATTTTATTACTGGATTCTTAGGATGAGAGGTTTCAAGATTTAATAATTTTCTTGAAGTTCTGTATATTTCTCTTAGATAGTGATTGAAATCTTTTTCTCCTTCGAATAGACTTCTTGCTCCAAATGACATTGTTGTTATATCGAAGATTTTATCTTTGAAAGGCATTCGAGCTATGTCTCCTAAAATTGGAATAAGATTTTCTTTTTTTTGAGATTTTTCTTTGAATTTTAAAAGCATTCCAAATGAAGCATCAAAACCTATTACTTTAATGTTATTGTTTGTTGATTTTTTGTGTATTCCTATGGCTATGTCTCCCGTACCACTGCAAAGATCTAGTAAATAATTGGTTTCTGATTTAATGTTGTCTATAGATTCTTTAATCAGCCTGTTTCTCCACCATATGGTTACACCAAAGCTCATAGTATAGCTTATTAAGTCGTAAGCATTTGATAGTATATCAAAAGCTTTTGCTATTTTTCTTAATTCCATAAATTACTTATATTTAATAGAGCTTACTATTTTATTTCGATATTACACTATTCCAATCCTTCTGAAGGTTTGAATTTATTTATTGTAGAAATATTCTCATATACTATGATGAAATGCTTGATATTTATAATATTAATAATTTTCTATTCTTTTGCTAGCGATAAGTATTTTATAATAGATTCATCCTTGTATAGAATTAATAGAGAACAGAAATTGAAATTGGTTGATAATATTATTGACGTATTTTATTTAAATGATAAACCATATTTTGTTCAACAAGATAGAGAGAATATTAATATACTAACGATTAAGAATGTGAAGTTTATTCCTTTTCTTAAGAATCAAATTAATGTTAATAAAGTTGTAACCATTAGGAACGTGGGTAGATACGTCGGCACTTTGACTAAAGAAAATAAATTTTTTTTGTTTACAGAAAAGTTGATCTACATTATTAACAGTGACCATACGGTTGAAAAGGAATATGTTTTATCTGATTTGGAATGTGTATATAATGATTCAGATACGTTTGTGCTCAAGAAAGTTAAGAGTAATGCCTTTCTTATTTATAACATTAATAACTTATCGGAGCCTGTTTTTACTATTTTTGCAACAAACCTGAATCAAGTTGTAAAAAATAATACCTATTACTTATGTTTGTGCTTTTCTTATATTTATGACAATCAATATGATCTATCTATTAATTATTTTGATAAGAGGATGCGTTCTACAATTTTTAGGAAAAATGTTAAAATATTTTATGACTCCATTTTTTATATACTTCCAATAAACGATAGGTATATATTACTTCAGGAGAAAGAAGAAGCCACGTTGTATGAATTTTCTGATTCTTTTTATTTGAACCCAGTAAGAAAAGTGGAAAGCTTATATAGCTATTTTGCAAAAAATTATCTTTTTACTATTAATAAAAACAATCTTACTATATATTATTTCCAAGATCATGATTTTAATCCCATATTTTCTATACCCAATGTAAGTTTAATTTTCTATTCAAAGGATAAACTTTATTACCTTTTTTACGAAAAGTTTTCTGAGATATGGAAACTGAATTCTCTATACTTTAAGAATGATTTATTGTTTCAAAGTGATGAAGAGTTAATATTTTACACTTTACCTGAGGAGGTTATACCAATATGAAAAATTTTGAAGATTTATATAACTATTGTGTTGATCTTCATAAAAGGATGGACAGCGATAGATATTTTTCGGCCACTCATGATGAAATAGATAATGCTATGACAACAGATATATACTTTGTCAGAACTGCTTATATTTTGGAAAAAGTTGGTAAAGTAAATACGTTTGTATGTGCTGAAATTTTTGCGAATGAATCTGGAGTTTTTGCAGGCTTACCCGAAGTTTTGTATCTCTTAAGAAATAAGAAAGTTAAGGTAGAGTCTTTGAATGAAGGAGAGTATTTTTCTCCAAAGGAAGTTGTCATGAGAATAGAGGGAAGCTATGGAGAATTTGGATACCTTGAGACTTCTATTTTGGGATTTTTGGCCTCTTCTTCAAACTGGGCTACTGCATCAAAACTGTGTAAGGATGCCGCTAATGGGAAAAAGGTAATATGTTTTGGTGCCAGGTTTGTTCATCCTTCCTGTGCTCCTGTTATGGAACGTGCTTCTCTTATTGGTGGTGCTGATGATGTTAGCTGTATACTCGGAGCCTCCTTGGCAGGTAGAGAACCCAGGGGTACAATCCCACACGCTCTTATTATAATTCTTGGTGATACTTTGGAAGCAGCAAGAATTTTTGATAAATATGTTGAATCTCATGTCCCGAGAATTATACTTGTTGATACTTTTAAAGATGAAGTTGAGGAGAGCATAAGAATTGCCAAGTTTTTTAGAGAAATTGGTAGAAATTTGTATGGTGTTAGGTTAGATACACCCAAGGAAAGAGGCAGAGTAACCCCTGAACTCGTTATTGAAGTTAGAGAAAAACTCAAAGTTGAAGGATTTAATGATGTAAAAATAGTCGTATCAGGTGGTTTGGACCCTGAGAGAATATCCATTCTTGAAAAAGCAGGTGCAGATATATTCGGTGTCGGAAGTTTTATAGCTTCATACAGTAGAATTCAATTTACAATGGATTTAAAAGAAATTGAAGGAAATAAGATTACCAAGAGAGGAAGAATCCCAGGTAAAACTAATAATCCCAGATTAAAAATGATGGCGTGTCACATGGCGGATTTCTACAATGATATGAATATAAGCTCTGAAAATATGGCTGACGTATTGAAGCAACAAATTCTGTCACCGGTTAGATTTACTGATTCTGTTTTAAAGCTTTATGATAAAGG
>JAOABG010000094.1 GCA_026418475.1 bacterium
CAATTGCCAGAGGAGACCTTAACAATAAAGAGGTAATCTTACTCATTACAATTATATCTTTGTTATATCTCGCCTTGAATCTTCTATTTTTCAAAAAGGAAATACTTATTTATACCCTTTTATTGATTTTTCTCAACATACTATATAGCTGGAAAATAAAAAAGATAATTCTGCTGGATGCTATTATTGTTTCTTTAGGTTTTCTCCTGCGAATAATATCGGGATTTGCATGTATTCAGCAGAAAATTGACATATACATGCTTCTATGGATATTTACACTTTCTATATTAGTAGCACTTGCAAAAAGATTAAATCCCACAATTGCAAATCATCATAAAAAGGTAGTTGATAATATTTATCTTATATTATCGCCAGTTAGTATAATCTCCAATTATATTTTTCTTGCAAATCTTAAAATATCCCCAGTTATTTTCCTGAGCGTATTTCTATTAGTAATAGGGATGCTAAGGTTTTATTATTATCTCAACCATTTAAACAAACATCTTTCCCCTTTCGAAATACTTTTTAACGACAGATACTTATTTGTTATTGTATTGATTAATTTAGTTTTCTGCTTTACAATAATATACTTATGAGAGGTAATAAGATAGTATTTTTAAGAGTTTACGAGCCACATAGACCTCCTGTTATTACACCACCTCTCGGAATAGCATCTCTAATTAGATATCTTAAGGAAAAACACAATGGATTAGAATTTAAAACCTACGATTTCGCTACTGATAAGGATGTTATGGATAAAATTATATCAGACAACAAGGGGGAAGAACCTATTTTTTTCGGTATTTCAGGTATGTTAAAAAACTATTCACTGATTCATCGAACCGCCGCTTCACTTAAAAATCATTTCCCGTCGGTTCCCATTGTTGTAGGTGGTCCTGTTGTTTCCTCTTTGAAGAGATTGACCCTCAATAGTAAGCACATAGATTATGCAATTGCAAACGAAGGAGAAGTTCCTCTCTCAATGTTACTAAAATCTATTACAGACGGAAATCCACCTCTATCATCAATTCCCTCCTTGATTTACAGAAATAACGGTGAAATATTCCAAAACCCTAATGAATCAGCGATTTTAAGGGAAGATGAGATTCCGATGCCCGATCTCGAAGCAGTCGATATCACAAAATATTTTAAGTTCCAGGGATTTGAACACGCCGGTATAAGGCCATATTTACCCCTTATGACTTCAAGAGGATGCCCTTATTCATGTGTATATTGTCATGGAATATTCGGACAAAAAGTCAGGTTTGTACCAACAGAAAAGATAACAGAACACATCAAATACTACACTAAAAAGTATTCAATAAAAGATATCGAAATCTATGATGATATATTTAACATTAATGAAAATAGGGCTAAAGATATAATTACAGAAATACTTAAAATTAACCCAGATATACATTTTCTGTTTCCAAACGGACTTAGAACTGATATTCTTAGCAAAGACTTTATCTCATTTTTGGGCACTCACAACACATCCTATATCTCTATTGCTGTTGAAAGTGCATCTGAGAGAATCCAGAAATTAATAAAAAAGCGACTCGACCTGGACAAATTAAAAGCAAATGTTGAGTTGCTGTCGAAGTATAAAATATTATTGCATGCATATTTTATGCTTGGCTTCCCAACTGAGACAAAAGAAGAGATGTTAAAAACTATTGATTTTGCAAAACGTCTCCCTGTCCACACAGCCTCATTCTTCAAGGTTACTCCACACCTTGGCACAGAACTTTTCGAAATGTGTTCAGAGGAAATAAAAGAAAATATAATATCCGATGCAATCAACACAGACAATATACGTTACTATTCTCCCAAAATTAATATTAGTTCTGTAGATAATAAGGTTCTCAATAGATTACATAAATACGCTGTTTTATCATTTTATCTAAGACCGAAACAATTAGTAAAAATATTATCTTATAGTCAAAAAATTAAAAACTCTCTTTATAGGAGGGAAAATATTTATGAAAATAATAACAGGAAAATATAAGCAGTGAACCTCATAATAGATGCTTAACTTTTTTCAATATCACACCAACAATATTTTTTATGTATCCTCTCATATAATCATTCCAGCCATAATCATTCATCTGAAACACAGAGATTAAATATAACAATATTTTTAAGTCTACCGGCAAAAAACTCAATATCCCAGCGTAGTTACTAAAAACCTCAAATAGCCTCTCATTTTTCAGTGGACCTCTTGCGGCAAATAAAAGTTCCATTCTCTTATAAAAGGTTTTCAGTGGGCTTTTATCCAGATGTCCAGAATAAAGATATGTAGGGATATATCCGTCTTCAATTTCTCTAATCAGTTTTACTTTATCTGTTGGTAAAACCCCGTAACGGTCAGCTATTTCAATTATTGAGGTTTTTGGAAAATATGTAAGCCAATATGTATTTATCATTTTCAGATTTTCAAATCTTGAATAGAAATTCAATGCATCCTGAAGATCCTTTTCAGTCTCACCCGGCAATCCGAAAATATGGTCAGAACTATAATTAATTTTATACTTATCAAAAAGACTAAAGCACTTCTCTATTTCTTCGTTTGCCTCAATTCTATTTAATACCTTTTTTTTAATATTTTCGCTTAGTGACTGGATACCAACTTTTACCCGATAACATCCGCTCTCCTTTAATAATCTTGCTATATCATCATCAACAAAACGCGGATGCGTAATACATAAATATGGTAATTTTATCTCATTTTTATATTCTTCAAGAAAATGTATCACCCATTTTTTGTCATAGGTAAAGATATCATCATTGAAATGTATTGAAGTGGGGTTATATCTACGAATAGCATGTCTTAATTCACAGATGACATTTTTAACAGATCTTCTTCTAAGATATGTCTCTTGAAAGAGTGTCTTCAAATAATCATGGCAACAATAAGAACACTTAAAAGGACAACCCCTTCCTGTTATAGTTCTATATGTACCACGAACTATTTTATGGAAATCAACAAATAAATCTTTATCGGGAAAGGGTATATTATCGAGATTTTTATTTAGCATGGGGGGTTTACCAGAAAATATTTTACCATCTTGTTTGTAATAGATCCCATTAATAGCAGAAACATCCTTTTTTCCATGTAATGCAACAAGTAATTCAAATAAAGTATCTTCTGCTTCTCCAATAAGAACATAATCCACAGCGCTTTCTCTTATTACTACTTCAGGAACAAGAGTCGGGTGTATTCCTCCAAAAATGATAATAATATCCTTATTTATTTCTTTTATCTTATTGGCTAGTTTTAATGCCCATCTGTAATTTGTGCTCATTACAGAAAATGCAACAATATTATTACCACTCTTAATTATATCTTCCAACAGCATATCGGAAACAGATAATAACTTTGCAAAAAACGGAATATTAAATGAAATTTGATCTTCAAACAAGGCTGGATCATATGAAAGCGAGACATCAACTCCTTTATTTTTTAACGCGGCAGACAGAAACTCTATCCCAAGATTTTCTGCGCCCATACAAACAAATCTAATTCTCATCTTATTCATTACAGTCTCCCGACAGGTTTAAACAAAACGAATTAATGATTCCTGTAATTGCAAAATGTTTGGAACCCAACATTAAATAAAAGGATACCTCCTGCCCTCACTGTAGACTTCAATCTACCTTCCATCAAAGATCTTGTTAACTCTCTAATAATATATTTATAATTAAAAGAATTTATAATATAACATTCTACTTCAAATCCATATCCTTTAACTGATTCTATTAAAATTGATGGAAAAAATACTTTATATAAAGTTTTTATAC
>JAOABG010000095.1 GCA_026418475.1 bacterium
AACCAATACTTACCCCACGTTTTTTTAGTTTCCTAATATAATCATTCATTTCCTTTATACTGACAATTATTTTCATAATAAAAATTCCTTTTTTAAAAAAATATTTCGGAGATAGACCTAACGCTCTAAAAATTTTGGACAATATAAGCTGGTTGTCTTTTGACAGAATTTTTCGCTTTGGTGTTGGCCTATTTGTAATGGGATGGGTGGCAAGGTACTTAGGTCCTGAACAGTTTGGATTATGGAACTATGCCATAGCGTTTACTTCACTTTTTGGAGCTTTTGCTACGTTGGGACTTGATGGAATAGTAGTAAGGGAAATTGTAAGGAATCCGGAGAAAACAGAAGAACTTTTAGGCACAGCTTTCGTTTTAAGGTTGATAGGAGCTTGTATAGCTTTTATCCTTTCCGTAGGTGGTGCTTTTCTACTTGGAAACACAGACATATTAACCCTTTCTTTGATTGCTTTATCTGCTGGTGGTTTTATCTTCCAAGCCTTTTTGTCTATTGACTACTATTTCCAAGCACATATAATGTCAAAATACACAGTCTGGGCACAAAATATCGCATTTGTTTTAATGTCTATTGCTAAAGTAGTTTTAGTTTTAAATCAAGCTTCTCTAATTGCTTTTGGGATAACCGGGTTATTAGAAATTATTATCGCAAGTACTTTTTTAGTACTCTTTTTTTTGAAAAGTTTTTCTATGAACTTTATAAAATTGAAATTTAAGTTCCATACTGCTAAATCTCTAATAAAAGATAGCTGGCCTTTGATATTGAGTGGAATTGCAACTATGATATATATGAGAATTGACCAAGTAATGATTAAAGAAATGCTCGGTAATAAAGAAGTAGGACTCTATTCTGCGGCAGTGAGGATAAGCGAAGTATGGTATTTCATTCCGATGGCGATTGCAAACTCTATCTTTCCTAAATTAGTTGAGTATAAAAAAATTTCAGATGAACTTTATTATAAAAAATTACTGATGCTATTTTCCTACATGTTGTGGTTGGGTATTTGTATCGGTGTCTTTTTTACAATTTTTGCATATACAATAATTAGCTTTTTGTTTGGTAACAAATATATAGGCGCAAGTAATACTTTAATGATTCATGCTTGGAGCGGGATCTTTGTTTGCTTAGGTGTTGCTAGTTCTGGGTGGTTATTGATAGAAAATCTAACAAAGATATCTTTGTATAGAACTTTTTTGGGTACTATTTCGAACGTAACCTTAAATTTTATGTTAATACCAATTTTTTCAATCAGCGGTGCAGCAATTGCAACTTTAATAAGCTATGTTATTGCAGGTTATATAGCGGACTTATTTAACTATAAAACAAAGAAAATCTTTTTGCTAAAGACAAAATCCTTTATACCATATTTTTTATGGAGAAAATATTTATGAAACTTTTAAAAAAGTTAGTTGGCAAAATAATACCTGCTTATATTAAGGGTCAGCTGAGAAATTTTCATATTTTGGCTTTTGAATACGGTCAATTTATAACTATCAAAAATTGGGAGTGTGTTGATAAATATGGTAATCCCATTCCGTGGTATACTTATCCAGCTATAGAGTATTTAAGCAGTTTAGAGTTTTCAAAAAAAAATATTTTTGAGTTTGGTGGAGGGAACTCTACTATATGGTGGGCAAAAAGAGCAAAATTTGTTGTGACAGTGGAAAAAGATAAAGATTGGTATCAAAAAATAACAGAAAAAGTTAGAGAATATAATAATGTCAAGCTTATACTCAGTGAAGATGAAGAAAGTTATGTTTCAAGTATAAAAAATCAGGGAATGGTTTTTGATGTAGTAGTCATAGATGGACATTGGAGAGGAAAGTGCGCAAAAATACTTGATGAATCAGTGTTGAATACTATAGATGGTTATATGATTATACTCGACAATTCGGATTGGTATCCAAACGTGGCGAATTTTATTTGTAAAAGATTTGATTTAATTAGAGTGGATTTTCACGGATTTGGAGCTATAAATAATTATACATGGACAACTACACTATTTTTTCCTAGGAATTATAAGATTTGCATTAACAATGATTTATGCCTTTCAAATGCAACGGTTCAACAATTAGCTGAAGATGATATTTTAATTTAAGCAGGAGATCGGAATACATGAAACCATTTTTTAAGAAGCTAATAAAAAAACTGATGCCAGAGCCATTATTAGATCAAATAAGATTAAAGACAAAATATGTTTTTTCAACAGGATCATTCTCACAAGAAGGAGAAGATTTAATTCTTCACAGAATATTTGAAAGAAAATCAGAGGGATTTTATGTCGATGTAGGAGCACATCACCCTTTTAGATTTTCTAACACATATCTTTTCTATAGGAAAGGATGGAGAGGTATTAACATTGAACCAAATCCAGAGGCTATAAAGCTTTTTAAAAAATATAGACCGAGAGATATAAACTTAAACTTGGCAATAGGACAGGGCGGAGAGTTGATTTACTATATGTTTAATGAACAAGCTTTAAATACATTTGACAAATCCCTTGCTATGAATAGGACAAAATCAGGGGAATACCATATAATTAAAGAAATGAAGATAGAGATCTATCCTTTGAAAGAAGTTCTAGATATGAATTTGCCTGATTCTCAAGAAATTGACTTTATGAACGTTGATTGCGAAGGTATGGATTTAGATATTCTAAAGAGCAACGATTGGAGTAATTATAGACCCAAAATAATACTAGTTGAAATAATTCCTCCTCATGACATACCTTATGTTTTGAATCATCCTATTGCTGTTTTTCTTCAAGATAATGGTTATACATTTTTTGCTAAATGTTTTAACTCCTGTTTTTTCAGTGATAAAACGCTTGAACTTTAATGATGGAGGTTAACAAAGTGAATTTATCACCTATAGTTCTATTTGTATATAATCGCTTATACTACATTAAAGAAACTATAGAAAGTTTAAAATCAAATTATCTTTCAGATAAGAGTATTCTCTATATCTATACTGATGGTCCCAAAAATCCGGAAGGTGAAAAGAAGGTTCTTGAGGTCCGAAATTTCTTGAAGAGTATAGATGGATTCAAAGAGATATACATAATAGAACGGGAAAAGAATGTAGACCTTGCAGAGAATATTATTACCGGAGTTACAGAGATAGTTAACATGTACGGCAAAGTTATTGTGTTGGAAGATGATTTAGTGACAAGTAAATATTTTCTGAAGTATATGATGAAGCTCTAAATTTTTATGAAGATATCTCAAAAGTTATGTGTATATCAGGATACAATTATCCTATCAATAAAGAGGGTTTACCTGACTGTTTTCTCGTTCAAGATGGCCAAACTTGGGGCTGGGCTACTTGGAAGAGAGCATGGGATTAAAAGAGATCTTGAAAAAATGGTTATATAAGGAGGAATAGTGAATGATGGATAAAAATACTCCCTTTATGCCTTTTTATCCCCTAAAAACTGCAGTTTTACTCCTAACTTTCAAAAGATTAGATACTACTCGTCAAGTTTTTGAGATGATACGTAAAGCAAAACCTCCAAGGCTTTATATAGCCGGAGACGGTCCTAGAGACTGGGTAGAAGGTGAAAAAGAAAAAGTTAAAGCCGTTAGAGATTACGTGATGAACAACATTGATTGGAACTGTGAAGTTAAAACTCTGTTTAGAGACAAGAACTTAGGATGTGGCAGAGCTGTGAGTGAGGCTATAACATGGTTTTTTGAACACGAAGAAATGGGAATAATATTAGAAGATGATACTGTGCCGAGCTTGAGCTTTTT
>JAOABG010000096.1 GCA_026418475.1 bacterium
ATTCCAATCTTTTAATCATTCAATCCTTCAATCTTCCCTCTCCTCCATTCGTGTCGCTCCGCTGGAGCTTTTTGTTTTCTTTTTCCTTTCTCTATAAACGTATCGCACCTACTGTGCTTTTTTAATTATTCAATCTTTTAATTTTTTCAATCATTTAATCTCTCCAATCTTTCAATCTTTTAAATCACTCATGCTATCGGTTACCTCGACTTCGCTCGGTAACCTACATGGTGTTTTTTGTAACTCGAACTTCAGGTTGAGTATTATGCTTCGAACGAACTGAAGTTCGTTCTACATTCTTAATAATTTAATCTTTTAATTATTTCAATCGTTTAAATCTTTTCAATCATACAATAAAAAAGCCCCGAGCATTTTGCCCAGGGCTTCTCGTTTAACCACTGATTTACACGGCGTACGCTGAACACTCTGAAAATCAAAACATATCGATTTGGAATTCCATTGTTCAAAAATTTATTTATTAATTGTTTGAATTGGGATCAAAAAAAAGAAAAAAGGTAGTTCTATGAAAATAATAGTTAAAGATAAGAAATCTTAAAATTAATTATTATTGTTAAATGCTTGATTGGTTGATGATTCCAAACCTCTGCATCCTCGGAACTCGAACAGAGTAGTAGGGAGGTTGCCAATATGGTGGATTGCCTTGGTTCAGGAAGACGCCGCCAGTTGTTTGGTTGTAAGCACCAGTTGGCGAGTGTGGTGAGGTATATTGAATAAAACTATTGGGTTGTGTATTATCTGAATGAAGATACCAAGGATCTTTAAATTGAACTGCACCAAAGTTTTGATTTGGTGCACTAATTAGAGAGTTGCAAATTGTTATAATTCTTAAACTGTCAAACATGGCATTCTCTTCCTGGTATGGTTTGGTAATTAACACCTTTGACAATTTATATTTAGAAAAATCACGATTCCAATTATGATGCTTATAAATGCAACTTGGTAAGTTGAAGCGCTCGTTTAAAGTCTTAATTGTATACGGAGTATTAAGGGAAAATATACGCCAACTACCAGAATTTACCGTGTCAGATGGAAAAATCAATAGTTTACCACCTAAATTTGTATCGTTAATTTTATTAGTCATTTTAATTACAGCATCTTCCAATTTTTCTACTTTATATACATATGTTAAATTATTAGCAGAAACCGAAGTATCTATGACAACCGGTATCAATACTAAACCTTCATATTCAATACTACCACCAATTCTTGGTACTGGTAGAGAACCTTCTGCAAATTGATTCAATGGTATATTATACTCACTTGTTATAGAATCCCATCTAAAACTAACTGCAGATGCAGCCCACCTAAAATTATCTTGTCCATTAAAATTCACAATTGCAACTGGAGGACGAAAAATTCCCATTATTGCAGACATTCCACCAGGTCCGCTGGGTAATGGTAGCTCACCTGTAGACCAATTAGATGAGAAACCTTCTCTATACACACATGTAGGGTAATTATATGCTTCTTCAAAATGTAAACTGTCTGCATGGTTTCCAGTGAAAAATCTCCATATAGCATAAATTCTTAATGCCTCATTAAGCGATGAGTTAGCGTATATTCGCAGAGAATTCTCCATACCTGAATACAAATTTTGCCCCGCTATTTGACCAAGTTTTTCCCATATCTTTCTAACTATAGTATCGTTATATTTTTCATGTAAAAAAGTTGGCCAAAGTGCTCCACAATATTGATAATAGTTTAAATTAGATGATATTGGTAATTCAGGATGATCGAGAGGATCATACCATTCAATAAATCTACTTTTCCACAATGAATTAACATCATCATAAATTATATCTTCAATATACACAGCACAATTCTCATAAAACCAATTATTAGCACTTGAGTCTGGAATTCCATCAAATGTATTTTCTACACCACTATATCTTGCTTGAACAGCATGTGCTAATTCATGCGATATTAATGAACGTAGACCATCCCATTTGCTAAGTGGTCTTGGTAATGAATCACGCCTTATTGCTATCCAACTAGTTTTACCATCAGGATATGGATTATTATACAGTGATTCTGCATAAGTTACACCATGAAATGCAGTACCTAAATTATAAATATATATATCATATTTATTATCACAACCCATGTTAAAATCAGGTGGAGGCAAGGCCCACTTCTGGGAACTAAAAAAATTCCAACAATATTCGGCAATAGATGCTGTTGATTCTGCCCATTCTTGAGTTGTAGCATCATCTCCAAATAAAGTATAATGAATTTTAAAGTGTTCAGTATTTATTATCTGCTCATTTGTTAATATTGGCCTTCGCTCTGCAATTTTACCTAAGTATACCCTATCGATCAATGATTTTGTAAAACCACATTCACCATCATATTCGAACTGTGAATATAAGTCAGTAATAAGAATTATGAAAACTAAATGAATAATTAAAGTTCTCATAGTAAGTTCCCTCCTAAATTTTACAATTTTTAAACTTCTATTAAATTAAAAACAAAGACTATTTTTGTTTTAATATTATTTGCTCACCTCCTTCCAATAAATACTGTTGCTTTGCTTTTAATAGGGCCATACAAATACCCAACTGCAATCACAAAATTCCCCTTTTGGGAAACTGACTTAAATACCAATCCAGGACCCCAATAATCTTTATAATGCTTCGAAGTAAGACCATTATAATGACCAATGAATCCATATGTTCCCACTATAAATATATCATTTATTGCCTCACCCCGAATTCTACTTGGTAACGTGCGTAACCAACCAAATGGAGTTATAAGTAATGATTTCCAATTGAGCCTAACATCGCACAGAAATATACCTGCACCAGCACCAACAAATACTTTGTTTTTAGAATTAGTCCAAATTGATGTTATTACACCTGATATTGAATCGGGGGTATGATACCAAGAATTTGTTCCATCATATGCTATATTCCAATCTATTCCACTATATCTTAATAGGTATGTCTCATATCTATCATCAGAATATGCTGTAGCCCAAACAATTGAGCCATTCGGACTTCCCCATACATCTGTCAAATCCACATCTGTCCCGCCTTGTCCGCTTTCTGGCGTGATCTCTATCCGCCGCCAACGGACTCCATCAAAGTGTGCAATCGCACCATTTCCACCAACAATGAAAACATTATTCCCATTCGAACCCCAAATTTTTTTAATCCATCCATTCCATATATCACTACCTAAATCAAATGTTATCCACTTTGTACCATTCCATTTCATCGGTTGATTGCTTCCAACCCAATAATCATTTTCACTAAATGCAAATACTGAATGTAATGGCGCATAATAATCGGAACCTTGATAGTTATACATTATTCTTTTCAATTTCCAACTCTTTCCATCCCATTGTGCCATATTATAAGGTGGATTAATCCATTGTCCATTTGAATCCCTGACAGATATCTCCCCCACCGCATACGCAAGTGTGTCGTTTATTATTGCCACATCATATAATACACTACTTGCACCATCACCTAAATATGTTATCTCCCAACTAAACTCGTGACTTGTTGTGTCCATCGTACGAACTATCAACTCCATACTCGAGTCAACTGCAACGCCTTTATCAACTCTGTATGCTTTGTATCTATACTCACGCTTTGGTAAAAGTCCTTCATCAATCACAAGTGTATCAAGTTGTGTGTTTGTGTTTTTTATCTCAATCT
>JAOABG010000097.1 GCA_026418475.1 bacterium
TTTGTTTCGTTATCGAGATTTTCATATATTACGTATGCTATAATCCCTATTACTGCTCCTAATAATCCTGCCATTACTATTTTTCTTTTTGAGTACTTTACTGTTTTCTTTTCTTCCACATGTTCAATATAATTTTCCATTTTGTATACCTCCATATTTGGTTAGGATTTTTTGATAGTAGTGTTATTTTACTTTATCAAATATGGTTTCCCTTCTTTTTCTTACTGGTTTGGTGGAGTATTTTTCATATATTGGAGTTTTATTCAATTCTCTTAATCTATTTATTATGTTTATAATTAAATAACCTATTAGAAGTAGGATTGATGTTGAAATTGTCACTATAATAATAAAGTTATTGTTACTTTTTGTTTTTGGGGAAGATGTATTGGTAAAAATGATATTTTCTGATTGTTGGCTATTTTTATTTGTGTTTATATTTGGTGAATTGCTTGGTGTAATATATCTACCACTATTATAATAGTAATCTCTGAATACTTCTCTTTTATAGTAATATATTTTGGGTGGTTTTTCTTTTTTCAGTTCTGGGTCTTCAGGGTCAAGATCAGGATTCTTATATTCTTGATCATGCTTAAACATTAGATCTTTTGGCGGAATAAGGACTCCTGCAAAAACACTATAGGACAGAAAAATAAAAAATAGAATAAATATAGATGTGAATAGTCTTATTAATCTAGAAATTCCACCATCCATATTAAACATAATTAACCCTACTAATAATTTAGGTATTTATATTCATTATCCCTTTTGTATAAAAGAATGTTTCTATTGTGATTTTTACAAGACTACTAGCTTTGATAATGGATTTTATCGAAATCTTTTGGATCAGTTATCAATTTTTAAATATGATTTGATTAATACAGGTTATAGATTTGATAAAGTGGGGACTATATATTTTGGTGGGGGTACACCCTCTTTGATGTCTCTCTCTTTTGTTGAAAGGATCTTAGAATCGATATATGAGAATTTTGAAACATTGAAAAATATTGAGATAAGTTTTGAGATAAATCCAGATCTGAGTGAAACATATTTAAGAGATCTGAAAAAATTGGGGATAAATAGAATTAGTATAGGTGTTCAATCATTCAGTACTTTTGGGCTAAGAATTATGGGAAGAATACATACCCCTTCCCAAATATTCCGTACAATAAACAATATACAAAAATTTTTTGATAATTACAATATTGATATGTTATGTTTATATCCTTATCAAACCATTGAATCTTTAAAACAGGATTTAAAAACTATTGTTTCTATTGCTTCTCCTCATGTATCATATTATTTAATGGATATTGATAAAAAGAGCATTTATCCTTTGATATTGTTAAGAAAAATACAAAAACAGTATGAAATATCAGATCACTTCTACAATACCATTTGTGATATTTTATCTGAACATTATGAGCATTATGAGGTATCAAATTTTGCTCGTAACGGCCTTTATTGTAAACATAATTTAAAATATTGGTATTATTTTGATTATATTGGTTTTGGACCATCAGCTGTGTCCAAATTAACAATTAACAATGAAGTTTTAAGAGTTCATGGTTCAAATATAAAGGATTACGAAACGATAAATTACGCAGACCAGTTGAGAGAAAAATTCATGCTCGCTTTGAGAACCAAGTGGGGAATAATTGTAAATGGTAAACTCCTTAAACTGAAAAATTTCCAGAATTACAATACTAAAATTTTGGAAAATTTAGCAATTTATAACTTATGATCACTCCAAAAAATATTAATATCATGACAATTGGAAAGATGTTTAGGTATGATCCTGTAATATCCTTTATAATACCTACTGTTAAGTTTCCCAAAATTGCTCCTATACCATAGGCTGTAAATACCAATCCGTAGTTGCTTGAGTAATTTTTCAATCCAAAAAATACTGCTGTTGTGGTTGGTGCTATTGCCATCCAACCACCCAAATTCATCCACAAAATACAGAATACTATAACATACGTAAATAATGAATTACTATTAAAGTATATGTAAATTACTGCAAATAGGATAGATAATAAAGATATAGTTGCTGCTTTTTGGGGTTTTAATTTATCTGTTAACCATCCAAAAAGTGGTCTTCCTAAACCGTTTGATATGGCAAATGGTATCATTAAAAATGTTAGGATATGTGTTATTTCTTTTTCACTTATTCCCGATTTTGTGGCTATTTCAATTCCAATTGGTTTGGAAATACCTATTGCCATGAGACCAACGAAGTTTGCTATTGCAAATGATATCCATAGTCCATAGAATGAAGGGATCCTGATCATATCCTTGATTTTAATATTTTTTTCAGTTCCATTTTCGTTTTCAGATTTAATTATTTTTGATGGGGTTCTTAAGTTAGAGGCTAACAGAGGAATTATTATAAAAAATGCCAGTCCCATTATTTTTAAAGTTTGCTTTATACCGTAATTATTTGTTAATATATCAATTATTGGGCTTATTAGAGCTGGTGATATACCAAATCCTATCAGTGTTATTCCAAGAGCCAAACCTCTTCCATCTGGAAACCACTTGGCCACTGTTACTAAAGGACAGTTATATACTGTTCCAACTGCAATACCCCCAATAATTCCATATATTATTGATAATTCTAATGGCGATTTAGCGAAAGAAGCTGAGAACCAAGCTATGGATAACAATATTCCTCCGATAATTCCGATTTTTTGTGGTCCAAATTTTTCTATTAGTTTTCCTGCAAATGGCATACAAAATGAAAATAATGCTAAAAATATGAGGTAGGGGATTTGCATCTCCGTTGCACTGACTTTAATACCGTACTCATTTTCAAAAAGTTTTTTTAAATGTATTTGTAGAACACTGTATGAATATATTGAACCTAAACAAATATTTATAATTAATCCTGAAAGAACATACACCCAGCGCATTTTAGATAGTTTATATTATTCATTTATTTAATTTATCGATTTTTACCTTTATTATATTTCAATTTTCAATTATTGGGAAGGTAAGAGATAGATTTTGATGAAAATTTTACTGAGAATACAGGCAAGGTATCTTTATATGGTCTCAAAATTCAAAAAAAAGCTATCAGATTTACCATACTTAGAAAGTTTACTTAATTATGTTGAGTCAGGTATAATTCCTTTTCAATGTCCAGGTCATAAGGCTGGTAAAGCTTACAAAAAAGAATTCAGAGATATTCTTAAGAAAAACTTGTTTAAAATTGAAACAAATGAAATACCAATAATAGATACTTTTCAGAATCCTCAAAAATCTCTTAAACTTTCGCAGGAGTTAATGGCCAAAGCTTATGGTGTTTATAAAACCTATTACATAGTTGGGGGATCTACAATTTCCAATCACATTGCAATTATCAGTTCAGTCTCTGATAATGATAAAGTTTTGGTCCCTCGTAATTCTCATAAATCTGTTTTTTCTGCGATTATGCTTTCTGGTGCCAAACCCATATTCTTATATCCAAAGTATAACTATGATTTCAATATTGATTGTAATGTTTCATTTGATGAGATAAAGAGTGTTGTTGATAATCAATCTGTTTCTGCGGTTGTAGTCTGTCATCCTAATTACTATGGTTTGGAAACTGATGTTAAAAAGATAGCTGATTATTTGGATGATAGAGGAATACTGTTTATCGTTGATCAGGCTTGGGGAGCTCA
>JAOABG010000098.1 GCA_026418475.1 bacterium
AATGTAAATATATCAAATTTGCATGATATTGCCTTGTTAATTGATAAATATAAGCATGGTATTTCATGGGAGCAGATATCGGATTTCTTTGTAAAGAACAGTTTAGCTACGAACTTTCTGTTTTTTAGCCATGTTTTCTAAATCTTGTTTGACTTTATTATCATATGGACCTATTATAAATGTGAACTTGGTTCCTTTCATTTTGTTGAACAATATTTCATAATCTCTATACATTCTTTCTATTAAGTCGTAGGGGACATATGATTCAGATAGAAATATTAACAGCTGATTTATTTTACCATTATGGTCCTCAAATAATATAGGATCTTGATGATGTTGTGTTTTGTAGTTATCGATCTGTATTTGAGAAATATCTCCTTTACTTGTTGTTTGAATATTAGATTCATTTTTTTGTATTGTTCGAGGTTTGATTGTATTTTGATACGTTTCAGTTCTTACATTTTTTATTAGCATACGACTTATCAACCCCCATTTTTTATTTTCAGTTGTATTTTTTATTTCAATATTTTTTACTATGAAAATTTTTGTTAAAAGATTGTAAAATTATTGTTTTTGGTTTTATTTTTACAAATTTTCAACAAAATTAATAATGATTTTATATTTCAATTTTTATAGTAATTTAAAAAAACTTACGATAAAACAAATAAAATTTATGGAAAGAGGGTAAAGAAGTATGGATTACTTTGTAAAAATTGGTAATAATTTAAGTAAAGTTAGTTCTAGAAATATTGATTATGCAAAGGAAATAGATAAAGATAATAATAATATACTGGATTATAATGAAATAAAAGATTTTCTAATAAGAAATGATGACTTGAAAATTGTTAATACAAGGCAGGGTGAAAAGATAATTTATGAAAAGAGAATAATTAGAGAGTTTTCTGATTTTTTAACAGAAAAGCCCATGGAAACCCAAAATTTTATAAGGGATTATGAACGTATTATTGAATCTATGAAAGAGTTACAAGCTAAGTATCCTGATAGAGTATTTTTACAGACTATCGGTAAAACATTTGAGGGAAGAGATATTGTTGTAATTAAAGTATCTAAAAAAAATGATTGCAGACAAGATAAAAAAAGTTTATTGATTACTGGATTGCATCATGCAAGAGAGTGGGCCACTGGTGAAGCTGCTCTCAATGTGGTTGAGAAGTTACTGGCTAACTACGATACCGATGAAAATATTAAGAATCTGCTTGATAATATTGATATTTATGTTATTCCTGTTGTAAACCCTGACGGATATGAATATTCTCTCAAACAAAGTAGATGGTGGAGAAAAAATAGGAAAGTTTTTAATGATTCTGTTGGTGTTGACCTAAATAGAAATTATTATACCGAAAAGAACCCAGAATTATATAGGACTAAAGGAGACAGGCCTGATTCTATATTTGATGATTATGGTGCAAGTGATAGACCTTATTCTGATACTTATAGGGGACCTTACGGAGCAAGTGAAGAAGAAATAAAAGCCATACAAGACTTCGTTAATTCAAATAATATTAATACTGTTATAGATCTTCATAGTTATGGTAATATGATTCTTTTCCCATGGGGTATTACTGATAAGCCAACTATTTGGGAAAACATATACAAGGAAGTTGGTAATGAAATGAATCAGGCTGCAGGCAAGAAATACTGGGTTTCACAAGCTATTTATCTATATCCTACCACTGGCAGTAGTGAAGACTATCATCAAGAAGAAGGTAGATTTAATTATACTATTGAGGTAGGCAGGAGCTTTTTCCCAAGTTCTCAAAAAGAACTTAATCAAATAAAAGAAGAAGTTTTAAATATGACAATGGTTTTTATGAAAAATTTGATGAACGGTAAAATACCTGTATCAAAGTTTTTGGTTTCGTCGTGATTAATTTTGTTTAATTACTTATTTATCAATGAATCCGAGTAATTGGCTGATTCCTACAATTGGTGCTATCTCTGCTTTCAAACCTATATTTATATTCTTGAATTTTAGAATTTGTCCATATTGAGTAAACAAATTAATTTCTTCTTTTGCCCAACCACCTTCTGGACCTATCATCAAAGCAATGTTTTCTATTCTTATGTTGAGTATATCTGTGTTTATTTCTTGATTTGTTCTGTTATCAAATATTATAATTTTTGTGTATTTTTTTGATAATATTTTCAAGATATCTTCAAGTTTTTGATCTAAAAATTTTATATTCGTTAAAAAATGTTTTTTTACATATATTGTGTTCCAATATATTATTTTTTTTAGTCTTTCTATTTTTTTATGGATTTCTTGAAAACTTGTTGAAATAAATTTTGATTTTATCAAAAAAATTGAATTTATAGGTAATTGTGATATATGTTCTATACTGTCTTCAAAGTATCTGGATTTCAGGGGGACAATAAATACATCAATAAGAGGGAAGTCTATATTGAATTTCCCGATTGTTATAACTTTTGTTTTTATTTTATTTTTATCTATGATTTTTTCAAATTCTGCTATAACTTGTTTGTAATTATTGACTGTATTATTTATGGAGTTTAATATTATTTTTTCGCCTTTTTTGATTCTTAAAACGTTTAATAAATAGTGAATGATTTCAGAATCAGTTTCTATAATGTTTTCTCCTATTGCTATGTTATCGATAACTTCATTTTCTACAAATATTACCATAAAGGATCTTACAAGATTACTCTCTATGTTTTTTATAAATATTCTTTAGTGGAAAATAATGTCTTTCTTTAATTAATATTGTAAAAAAATTAATATATTATAAAAAAGGTAAGTCTGATGGATTGTCTAATAGCTTAACTAAGGGGGAAAGGATCATATGACACATGCAAAGACTATTCTTCATATTTTTTCTTATTTATATGGTATTTCTTTGGGATTTATGTTGGGCTTTGGATGATGTTATTATTAAACTTCCTGAAGTTAAAAAAGCTGAAAAAGAGGTATACGCTGCCTATTACGACCTGAAGGTTTTGTATTCCCAATTTGGGATAAATGCAGATTCTTACTATAGATATTCATATAATCAACCGACTATAAATTTCAGAGTTGGCCCTAATACTGTAAGAATTTCAAATGACTACAGCTATAACTATGGTATCCAAATAAATTGGATTCTTAGAACTTTTGGGCTTCTTGAAAACCAAGCCATTTCAAAAGAAATAATATATAAGTCCAAACTTTTGAAATATCAATATGTTATTAGTGAAATGTATTTGAAATTTTATCAACTTTTATATGAAATGTTTAAAGCTTATAATATATATGATTTTTCAAATAATACTGTTTCTTATACTCATGAATTACTGGGTAATACTAAAAAGTTGTATGATGTAGGGATTGTTGCAAAAGTTGATTACTTGAGAGCTTTATCTTCTTACCAAGAGTCTTTAGCTCGTAGTAGAGCTTCCTATCAGAATTACGTTCTGGCTATGAAAAATATATACTCATTTTTGAGTATTGATCAGGGGAAACCAGAATTGACAGAATTGGTTTTTATATACAATAGATATTTGGATTCCAATCATGTCGTTGAGTTAGATGATTTCAAAAAGAAACCAGAAGATTTGAGAGTATCTCAAATTTTGTATTCCAATATAATATCT
>JAOABG010000099.1:0-3184 GCA_026418475.1 bacterium
GTTATGGACAAGGGTAAGGTAATGCAGTTTGGTACTCCTGAGGAGATATATAATGACCCTTCAAATTTTTTTACTGCTTCATTTGTCGGTAGCCCACAGATAAATTATTACAACTGTGTTGTTAAGGACCAAAAGATTATTATTGAAGATGTATTAGAAATTAATAAATTCAATGATATTCCTGAGGGTAGATATATAATGGCTATCAGGCCAGAAAAGATCGTTGTCAGAGATGAAATTTTAAATTCCGTTAAACTTAATGGTAAAGTTTTATTTTCTGATAATTTGGGTTCTCAGTTTTTAATAAATGTTTCTGTTAATGGATTGGTTTTCAGATGTATTTTAAAAGAAAAAATACAAAAGAATGTGGAGGTGGAAATATTTATACCTAAAAATAGTGTTTTTTGGTTTGGGCAAGATGGTCAAAGAGTACAATTTTAAGGAGGTAAATATTTAATGGTTCATATTACCGAAACTATAAAAAAAGTCTCAAAAAAGTTGTATGATAATTTAAGTATTCCTGAGTTATATGAGCATACTATTCTTAAGGGGTTAGGAGTTATTTCTTCTTCTGGAGCTCTTGTTGTTAATACCTCACCTTATACAGGTAGATCTCCAAGAGATAAGTTTATTGTTTATGATGATTATAGTAAGGATTTGGTTTGGTGGGGTGATGTAAACTGTCCTATTGAAAGGGATAAGTTTGATGCAATATTACAAAAAGCTTTGAGATATGTTGAAAGCAGGGATATTTATAGGTGGGATGGATATGTTGGAGCGAATCCAAACTATACTCTCAATGTTTCTCTTTTTACTGAGAGTCCTTATCATGTAATTTTTTCTAATAATCTTTTTATAAGAAGGAATGAATTAAAACCTAATAGAATTGTTGGAAATATTAATATTTTACATTTACCAAATTTGAAATTGGAAGGAGAGAAAGAGGGTGTTAGGAGTGAAGTGGCTATTATTCTGGATTTATATCCAGAACCTTTCATCTTCATAGCTGGTACGCTTTACTGTGGGGAGATAAAGAAAGCTGTCTTCACTTTTCTTAATTATTTTTACTTAGAAAAATTTGATATACTTCCTATGCATTGTGGTGCAAATAGGGATTTAAATTCCATGAAAACTGCTCTCTTTTTTGGGTTATCCGGGACTGGAAAGACCACGCTTTCTACTGATTCGTCACGCAGATTAATAGGTGATGATGAACATGGTTGGGCAGAAAACGATATATTTAATTTTGAAGGTGGTTCATATGCTAAAATAATAAAATTGAGTTTTCACAAGGAAAGAGAAATATATTTGGCTACCAACAAATTTGGAACAATTATAGAAAATGCTGTTTATGATGTCAATACCAGGGAAATAGATTTTTCTGATAATAGTATAACTGAGAATACTCGTTCCGCTTATCCGAATAAGTATATAGAGATAATGGAACAGACTTTAATGGGAGAGATCCCTGATACGATATTTTTCTTGTCTGCTGATGCAACTGGTTCTTTGCCTCCTATATCAATTCTTGAGGGTAGCCAAATATTAGAGTATTTTCTTTTGGGTTATACTTCCAGATTAGCTGGTACTGAGAGAGGAGTAAAAGATCCTGAACCTACTTTTTCTGAAGCTTTTTCTAAACCTTTTTTACCTCTCAATCCTGTAAGATACGCGAATAAACTTTATGAAAATGTTAAAAAGTATAATACTGACGTTTACTTAGTTAACACTGGTTGGATAGGTAACAAATATCCTCTTTCTAATAGAATAGAATTGAGTTATACGAGAACAATAGTAAGAGATGCTTTGAATAAAAGAATAGATAAGAATAATTCTTATGTTCATCCTTTATTTGGTTTTAAGGTTCCAGTTATAAATGGTTTGCCTTCTGATTTATTCAGGCCTCAAAATTTATGGCAAAGTGAAGAAGAATATTATAAACAAGCTAATAATTTAAAACATTTATTTGAGGAAAACTTGAAAAAATATAGAAAATTAATTAGTAGGTAATCTAAAAAATTGATTTAAGATTAGATATTATGGATAAAAAAGGTATTAAAGGTAGGTTTTCAAAAGAAGAAATAAAAAAAGAAGAATTAATAGATAAGGAAGAGATAATAGACCTAGTTAAACAGGCTAAGAGGAGTAGGAAGTTATCAAAAAAACAGCAAGAGGAGCTTGATAGCCTATCTAAAAGCTATATTCATGGTGGTGGTAAAATATCAATAAAAGATTTAGCTATGGTTACTAATCAATGGGCTATAATGATAGAAGCTGGATTAGATCTGAAAAAATCCATGTATATCTTGTTTAATCAAACTGAAAGCCAAAAGTTGAAGAAAATAATAAATGATGTGTATGTTGAAGTTTCTAAGGGTTCAACTATACATAAGTCTCTTTCTAAGTACGAAAAAGATTTGGGGCCATATTTTTTAGGTATGGTAGAAGCGGGTGAGAAATCGGGATTATTGGATAGAAACTTAAAACAGTTAGCTATAAGTTTAGAGAGAATGGCCAAGATACAGGCTAAAGTAAAGTCATCTTTGACTTATCCTTTTTTAATAATATTTTTTGCTTTTGTTATTTCTTTTATAGTTTTTCAATTCGTTTTGCCTCAGATTTTTGCAGTGATAAAGGATATAAATGTTACTTTACCCTTAATAACCCAAATTTTAATTTCTATTACAGATTTTATGAAAACCCCTTATTTTTATATTCTATTCATAGGTTTTCTAGGGGGAGGGTTTGTGTTTTATAATCATTTCTCTAAAACTAAGCAAGGCAGAATATTTTTGGACGTAATAAAGATCAAAATACCAATATTTGGTAATATTATCAAATCTTATTTAGTTGTTACCTTTTTTTCTACTATTTCTTCTCTTATTGCTACTGGAACTCCTATGATAAAAGCTCTTGAGATTACTAAGAAAGTTTTGAGTAATTACGTTTTTGATAAAATAATAGATTATACTATAATAAAGATAAGTGAGGGTAAAACGCTGGGGGATATATTTTTTAAATTTATTAAGGGTCAATATAATCCGAATACAACTGTTCTAACTGAAGAAGACAAAAATGTTCTGGCTATTATAAGAGATATGTTTGATCCAATGGCGAGGCAGATGGTTAGCATAGGTGATGAGACTGGTAAAATAGATGAAGTTTTGAAAAAATATGCTGATTT
>JAOABG010000099.1:3194-3491 GCA_026418475.1 bacterium
TGACTAAGTTATGCAGGCTGCTGTTGTGATACCCACTTATAACAGGATTAATATTTTATTAAAGACTCTTCCATATTGGCAAAAACAGTCAGTTAAGGATTTTGAAATTATAATAATTGATGATAATTCTACTGATGGAACCTCTGAGTTAATTGGGGAATTTATTTTGGGAAGACAGGATTTAAATATTAGAGTTATAAAAAACAGTGTTAATATGGGTTCTGCTGATGGTAGAAACAAAGGAGCTTTATACTCAAGGTCAGATGTAATAATTTATACTGATGATGATGCTTTTCC
>JAOABG010000009.1 GCA_026418475.1 bacterium
CCATATCACTAATATATAAATACCAAATGAAAAATACAAAAAAGTAATCCCTCTCGTAAAGAGGGATTACTTTTTTTCCCAAACACCTTCCCGCTTAATAACTACAAATATAGTTCTTATAATTATATATAAATCAAGTAAAAGAGAATAGTTTTTTATATATGTTAAGTCATAAATGATTCTTTTTTCCCAAGAAATAGTATTTCTACCGTTTACTTGAGCTAATCCAGTTATACCTGGTTTAACAAGAGTCCTTTTTTTCTGGACATCACTTAACTGCTGATACTGTTCTGGAAGATTTGGTCTTGGACCAATAAAGCTCATATGCCCCAAAATAATATTTATCAATTGAGGGAGCTCATCCAAAGAAGTCTCCCTCAAAAAGTTTCCCACTCTTGTAACTCTCGGGTCGCCTTTATAAGTGTGTATACCCCCATTCTGCTGCAAAGTTCTGAATGTTCTGAACTTGAACATCTTAAATGGCCTACCATGTAACCCTGTCCTCAACTGAACAAAAAAAATCGGCCAACCATCATCCAAATAAATACATACAGATATTATCAAAAAAACAGGCAACAAAATAACAAGTAAAACCAGAGCCAAAAATCTATCAAAAGTGTATTTAAAAACAAGCTGGTACCTCTGAAAATTCGAAATCCGTATATCTTTGAAAGAATCTATTTTACTATCGTGACTCATTAGAGGGTAAAGTGAAATAAAATGTTGTTCCCACTGATAATTGGCTTTCAAACCATATCTTACCACCAAGTGTTTCAACTAAGTATTTAACTATAACTAATCCCAAACCAGTTCCTTGAGCAACAGACATTGATATAGAAGTTCTGAAAAATTTTTCAAATATATGTGGCTTTTCCTTGTCAGGAATCCCTATACCCGTGTCAGAAATACTAACAAGAATTTCCGAATCTTGCTTGCTAATACCTATGGTTATTTCCCCACCAAATGGAGTGTACTTTATAGCGTTGTCTATTAAATTTAGAAGAATCTGTTCAACTTTCTCTTCATCAGCAAAAACTATATAATCCTCATCATCACTATATTCCCTATTTATAGTCAAGTCAGAAGATTTAATACGAGGATAAACCAATTCTAAGACATTTTCAACTATATCTTTAATATCAAACTTTTTTCTTTTGAAATGAACTTTTGCAGCCTCAATCCTTGATATATCCAATATAGCATTTACCAAATTATTCAACCTGTTTGATTCATTATATATTATATGAACAAATTTCATGACTTCTTCTTTTGAGAGATCTTCTTGCAATATTGTTTCAGCAAAACCCTTTATTGAAGTAAGAGGAGTTCTTAATTCATGAGAAACCATTGAAATAATTTTTTCACTTATTTCATCAAACTTCTGTCTCAAATAAGCCTCAGAAAAAGAATCAAAAATTATACTTCTTATACTCTTATTCTTATCATACCTAACCAAAGAATATCCATATGATATGTTATCAATAATATTTTTAATTTTTTCAAATTCTATACTTTCCTTAATGATGTTTGTTTTTATTTCAGAAATTATCCTAATAGCAGCTATTTTCAAATTGTATATATCCAACGATTTCTTGTATCTTGGTTTAGAAATCAATAGCAATATTATTTGATCATCACGATAATCGTTAATGAGAACCAAGTCATCCTGTCTAAAAATCCTACCTTTTAAACTTAACAAAAATTCACAAATATTTCTAAAAAGTTTTTGATAAAAATCAGTACCGTACTTTTCCTTTATCAACCCAGCAGAAGTTAACTCAAACGTTATTAACCCTATCAATTCCTGTTCAATTAATCTACTTTCTATAAAATCTAAGCAACTAAATATTGGTTTCAAATCCAATGTTTCAACATTATCCATATCTAAATTCTAACCTTTAGGCGTTCCTTAATAAGATCATCAAGTTTTACATTCTCTTCCTCAAGATAATACTCCACAAAAACAGTGGGTTTATTTATATTCATTAGTTTAGTTATATCAAAAGGAGTAGCAATAATAACACAATCAGCTTCTATTTTATTAATTGTCTCTTCAAGCTCCTTTATCTGTTCAGGGAAATACCCCATAGCAGGCAAAACTTCCCTAACCTGAGTATACTTTTCATAGGTTTTTTTAACAGAACCAACAGCATAAGAATAAGGACTAATAATTTGACAACCATACTTTTTAGCTATAAGATATCCAGCACCAAATGACATATCCCCATGTGTTAATGTTGGTCCATCTTCAATAACAACCACCCTCTTGTTTTTTACTAAATCAGGATTATCTATTTTTACAGGAGATTTTGCCTTAACTATAACAGCTCCAGGATTAATCATTTTTATATTATCTTCAACTCTTCTTATATTATCCTCAGAAGAAGAATCTATTTTATTAATAACTGCCAAATGACACATTCTGGCGTTAACCTCACCTGGAAAATACGACAATTCATGGTTTGGCCTATGAGGATCAAAAACTGTTATCCATATATCTGGTTTGAAAAATGGAAAATCGTTATTACCTCCATCCCAAACTATTACATCAGCTTCTTTTTCAGCTTCTTTCAATATTTTTTCATAATCTACACCTGCGTAAACCACATGACCCTCTTTTATATGAGGTAAATACTCTTCACCCTCTTCAATAGTACAATTGTGCTTTATTATATCATCAGGTGTTTCAAACCTTTGGACAATCTGTTTTGAAAGATCCCCGTAAGGCATTGGATGCCTAACAACCACAACTTTTAATCCCATACCTTTCAATATCTTGGCAACTTTTCTTGAAGTCTGACTCTTACCACAACCAGTTCTTACAGCAGTCACAGCAACAACAGGCTTAGAAGAATACAAAAAAGTACTTTTAGGAGAAAGCAATCTGAAATTGGCACCAGCCTTTAAAACTCTACTTGCAAGATTCATAACATACACATGACTAACATCAGAATAAGAAAAAACCACCTCATCAACCAAATATTTTTCGATCAAACTTTCCAAATCATCTTCAGAATAAATGGGAATCCCGTTGGGATAATTCCTACCAGCCAGAACCTCAGGATAAACCCTATTATCTATTGAAGGTATTTGAGTAGCAGTAAAAGCTACAACCTGATAATCATCCTTATCTCTAAAAAAAACGTTGAAATTATGAAAGTCCCTTCCGCCAGCACCCAAGATAATAACCCTTTTCATAAAGAGACCCCTCCTTTGAACAACTGCAATATAGTTTTCTATATCAAATAAAATAAAACCTTCTATAAAATACAGTATATTAAGAATTAATTTTAAGATTATAATTTTTTAGTTTCAAAAAAATAGAACATTCCAATAGCAAATATAGCTAAAATAGCAATGATAGTGTAAGGTGAAACATTAAAATACTGATATATGGTAATTTTTCCCAAGTTGCCAAACTCAATAATGGGTTTCAAATATGGATATAAATTGGCAAAGATCATAGAACCAACCAACATACCAAGTATAGCAAATAAAGCGTGAATCCTTCCTTCAGCCAAAGCAGCAACAGAAGTCCCAGGACAATACCCAGTCATAGCCCAACCTAAACCAAACAGAATACCACCCACAACAATTGCCCCAATCATCATAGGTTTCAAATGAAGACTAATTAATCCCATCTGATACAAAACATTTACACCTATAGAACCAACAAGGACAGCAGAAAACATAAACTTTATAATAGTCATATCTTTTAGTAATACCGCCGAGATTTGTTTTTCATATCTTATAACCCTTGCAAAAGTAAGTATAGAACCAAAAATTACTCCAAACACTAAACCAAGTATTAATTCCACACATAATCACCTCCTACTTCTATATATCAAGTTTGCAAATATTATAGCAGAAGAGAAAAAGACAATAACTGCAAGCAAAGAACCCAATGAAAGCTGCATCATGCCACTCAACCCATGTCCACTTGGACAACCATCGGCCAACCTGGCACCAAAAGCAACAAAAAACCCTCCAACAAAAGCAAAAACAGCTCTCAGAATAAAGTTATTCCCAAACCGTTCCCTGAAAATGGGAGGTACCAACTCAATCCTAAAACTCCCCGACAGAATAGAAGAAATCAAAGCCCCCAAAAATATACCAATAACAAACATAAATTGCCAATCAATGGTCAATTTCACTTTTTCATAATACTGATTTGATAAATCATGAACAAAAAACTTTTCTATTAAACCTGCCATTTTAACAAAAGTAGTAGAAGTGCCAAAAAATTTGGTATCACCTATCAATACCGTGGTTAAATACACTACCAGTATGGCAAGTATTCCAACCAAAATACCACCAATATAGGGATTTAAAACCCTTTCCTTCATACTCATCACAACCTTTCATAAATATTTTTCTATTAGTTTGCTTACAGATGATATCTTTTCCTTCAATTCCTTATATTCATCAGATTCTCTATCATTAATACAGCAGTTATTTTCCAAAATCTTTGACACAGCATTTGTAAAAGTTTTATGTATAGCTTGTTTAACAGCTGCTAATTGATGTATAACAATATCACAACTCTCTTCTTTCTCTATCATATTTATTATAGCTCTTATCTGACCTTCTATTTTAGACAACCTCGCAACAAGTTCCCTTTTATCAGCCTTATCCATTATCTTTAAATCATTCTTCATCATAATCTCACCCCCTTAAATATTCACAATTTTAAATATTCACAATTTTACGAACTGCCCCAAAATAAGGATTACAAAATAAGAAACTAAACCAACAAATACAGCACCAATAAAGCCAATAACGAAAGGTTTTATTCCTATTCCTCTAAAAACAGAAAAATTCGTATTTAACCCAACCGCAGCCATAGCAGTACCCAACAAATACTTAGAACCCCAAAGTTCACCAATATTATTAACCAAACTTTTCCATGCAGTAGAATCGAAAATTCCCAAAGCAAGACTTCCATTCATTAAAGCTACATCCCCAACGGACCTCAAAACAGCCATAAGAATAAAACCAATTATAAACGTTGGTATTAAAGAAACAATATTTATTTTCTGATGTTCTTCATCCACTTTACTCCTTAAATAAAGGAAGGCAAGCAGAGGAACAACAACTGCAAGAAATAAATTTCTCGTCAATTTAGTTACAGTAGCAGCTTTAAATACAGTATCATCAGAAAAAACCTCCTTGTAGGTAAGAGCAGCACCGACTACCTGTGAAGTCTCATGAATAGCAGTTCCCAAAAACAATCCTATCTGTTCAGAAGTGGTAAACAAAAATTTAGCTAAATATGGATATAGAAACATAGCTAATAAACCAAATATAGTTACGTTAGCTACAGAGTAAGCTATTTCTTTATTATCAGCTTTTATTGCAGGAGATACAGAAACAATAGCAGTAACACCACATATACTTGTACCAGCAGCTATTAAAGTCCCCAATTTCTCAGGTAACTTCATCAATTTATTGATAAAGTAAATAAATATCAGAGCTGAAAAAATTACAATTAACACAATTGGTATTCCCCAAAATCCCAATTTCAGCACCTCATTAACACTGAGCTTTATCCCAACAAATATTATACCTAATCTGAGAATTTTAGTGACAGAAAAATCTATTCCATTCTTGAAAATATCAGAAAGCTTAAAAATATTAGAAACTATCATACCAAGAATTATAGCAATCAAAACTGAAGAGATAGGACTGCTCTTACCAGTGGGATCTATACCCTGAATTTTCAGTAAAAATTTTCCAATACCATCAGCTATAGGTATAGCGAGTAACATCAAAAGAACTGATAAAGCAAGTCCTGGAATTATAGACGGTAATAAACGTAAATTTTTGACTCCGAATAAAGCCTTGATAAATTTATTTTCATTTTCAATTTCTTTATCTACACTTTCAGTTTCCTTTATGCCCATAAAACATAACTCCTTCCCAAAACTATATAAATATGGTCATAGCAGAATTAAGAGCGTGCGATAAGAAATAGGCAACTCCTCCAGATTCAACACCTTCCATAAGTTCATCATCTTGAATACCCAAAACATCCTTAGACATTTCACAGGCTACAAATCTTATTCCAAGATCTTTAGCAATCTTTATCAAATCCTCAAGAGTATTAACATTCTTTTCTTTCATCATATTTTTCAACATCATAGCTCCTATACCTAAAAAATTCATCTTTGAAACCGGTAAATCATTATAACTTTTGGGATTAAGCAGAGAGAATAATTTCTGATGCCATTTCTTATTTTTGATGTTTCTTTTCACTTTTATAGAATTAATTCCCCAGAAAGTGAAAAAAACAGTAACCTCCTTACCAAAAGAAGCAGCACCAGTTGCAATTATCATCGAAGCAAGAACCCTATCCAAATCACCTGAGAAAACAACTATTGAAACCTTATTTCTCTGATTTATAACTTCTGAAAGCTGGTCTTTCAAATTATTCAACTCTTTCTGTAATTCGTTTATCTGATTGTACATTTCTGCAATAGATTTTTCTGTAACAGATTGGTTTTCAAACGATTCATTTCTTACAGCTTCAAAAGACATATATTTTCCTCCTTATTTTTTCTTAACATAATGTACATATATTTCTTTCCCATTTTCATCTTTTTCAGTAGCTTGAGAAATCAATTCTATTGTTTTATCAGTATTTGCCCAACCTTGGAAATCCTTAACTGATCCCTTATCTGTTGCTATTACTTTAATGACAGTTCCAGATTGAACTTTGTTTAGTTCCTGCTTTGTCTTTACAAGTGGCATAGGACAGGAAAGCCCCTTAACATCAAGAAGAATGTCAAAGTTAGTCATTCTTAAATCACCTCCCTTATTCTTTATGCTACTTTATAATATCTTATAACAGTAGAGAGGAGAATTTATCTCCTCTCTACCAAAATTATATTATCCATTAACGTATGCTTGTGAAAGGGCACATATATTCTTCCCAGTTTCTAGCTCTTGAGCTCTTTCTTCGTCCACTTCAATAAGCTCTATATTAACTCTCTTTATATCAACATATTCTTGTGGGAAAACAGGTAAACTGGAAAGCATATACTTTACAAATTCATCCTTACCTTTTGTTATTAGTAGATCAAGAGCTTCATTTGACTTCTTAAGAACCCCTAAATTCTCTATAAATAAACCTTCTTCATTGGCTTCTGAGAATTTACTAAAGTGAGCAGGTAGAACAACTATATTATCATCAAAATTAACCAATCTCAAAAGAGATTCAGCTTGAATCGGAGCCCATGACTCTCCCCTACCACCTAAATCAGGTCTTGCAACAGAAACTATAAATATCGTATCACCCGTGAAAAGATATTTATCATTTACTAAAAACACCAAATTACCCAACGTATGCCCTGGAACATGTAAAACTCTTATTTTAGATTTCCCTAGAGTCAATACATCTCCATCTTTAAGAAATGAGAACTGAACTTTTCCAATCATCACATCAACGGGATGTATGGCATCAAATGGGTGAAAATAGTAGGGAACATTTAAAATTTTGGACAACTTAGGACCACCACTTATATGATCAGCATGTATATGTGTATCCAGTACGAAATTAACAGTTGCTCCTTTTTCCTTGATAAAATTCAAATATTTTTCAACATGTCTCAAAGGATCAATAATAGTTGCTTGGCCATCAGAAATAATAACCCAACTCAAGTCACCTCTGGAAACTCTACTAATTTGATAAATTGAAAGTTCAGGAGATTCAACAACCGTCTTGTAATCATAATAGTTGAACCAGTTTTGCATTCCTCCTTCTATATTGTAAGCATTGTATCCCAGTTTTACAAGATTTCTTGTGAATATTTCTGATGTTCCACCTTGATCACAAACTATATAAAGTTCCTCTTTTTTAGAAAACATATTTGGGAAGTTTTTCTCTATATAATTTGTCATATCTTTATCTATATCTCCAGAATCTAGCATTTGTGCATAATACATGTTAAATATAGTGAAATTATTTTTACCTTCTATTTTTTGAGCTTTGAACTTTTCTGGATTCCTTAGGTCAATAACAGTGACCTTTTCATCTTTAAGTATCTTCTCGTACAACTGGCCTGGGGATATCACTCTTTGGCAACTCATTTAGCTCACCTCCTGTTTCACTCTTCTATTACCCCTTTACCCTATACCCATACCCCTATCTGTTATACCCCTACCACTATATTATTATACCCTAAAATTACCTAATCCCTTCACAATTTTTGATATAAAAATATTGATTTTTATCAATATTTTTGAATAAATATAAAATTTTTGAATAAATATAAAAATTATCTAAAAAAAATTATCCACTACAATATTTAAATAATAAAAATAAACCCCAAATACAAATGATTACAGGACTCTATTTTTTGAGCACAAAATCCACATGTATTTTCTTATTAATTTTTGCACCGTAAGCCATAACTATTGCTTTAACCGAAGTTAACAGTACTTTATTTTTCACTATAAAATTGTAATCATTTTTGGCTGTTAAAACTTTTAAATATATATTTTTTGCATCCTCTTTGTAATTAATAGAAAAATTTGAAAAAACTGTAGAAAGAAGATAATTCAAAATTTCCTTTGAAGTCTCAGCATAATTGGCCACTTTATCACCACTGCTCAAATTGTTATCCAACATAAAAACCACCTTCCAAACACTTTTTAATAATATACAGGAAATGAAGAAGAAATCTCCTTAACTTTCTTAGAAACATAGTCTCTTTTTGAAACATCTTTAAGAACCATAGAAACAAGCTTTGCCAATTCAACAACATGTTCTTCTTTAAAACCTCTTGTAGTAATAGCAGCCGTCCCTATCCTTATTCCACTGGTTATCCTGGGAGGCTGGGGATCAAAAGGAATAACATTCTTGTTGACATATATTTCAACATCATGTAAAATTTCCTCTGCCTCTTTGCCTGTAAGAGCAGTACCCCTTAAATCAACCAAGAACATATGTGAATCAGTTCCTCCAGAAACTATCCTAAATCCTTCCTCCTGTAAAGTCTGTGCAAAAACCTTAGAATTTTTAATAACCTGTTTCTGATACTCTACAAAATCTTCAGTTTGTGCTAACTTAAAAGCAACAGCTTTAGCAGCTATTACATGCATCAACGGTCCACCTTGAACACCCGGAAAAACAGATTTATCTATATCTTTAGCATATTCCTTTTTAGACAAAACTATTCCACCACGAGGACCCCTCAAAGTCTTATGAGTAGTAGATGTCACAAAATCTGCAAAAGGAATAGGTGAAGGATAAACCTCAGCAGCAATCAGTCCAGCGTAATGAGCCATATCAAACATAAACAAAGAACCAGCTTCCTTGGCTATTTCCCCAAATATCTTACTATCTATTACCCTGGGATAGCTGGAAGCTCCAGCAACAATTATCTTTGGCCTGTACCTCAATGCTAAATCTCTCACTTCATCATAATCTATTAGCTCATTTACACGCGAAACACCGTAGTGAATAACTTTATAAACCTGCCCCGAAAAATTAACTGGGCTCCCATGAGTTAAATGCCCTCCACAATTTAAACTCATTGTAAGAATAGTATCCCCTGGCTTGAGAAAAGCAAAATATACAGCCATATTAGCCTGAGCACCAGAATGAGGTTGCACATTCGCATGCTCAGCTTTATATAAACTTTTCAATCTATCTATGGCAATATTCTCAATCTTATCTATATACTGACATCCAGAGTAATACCTTTTACCAGGATATCCCTCGGCATATTTATTAGATAAAGATGTACCCATAGCTTCAAGAACAGCCCTATAAGCATAGTTTTCAGAAGCAATCAGGTTTATACCCTGAGATTGACGCTGAGTTTCCAATTTTATCAACTCAAAAATCTCAGAATCAACTTCCATTAGAGGCTCATTTATCATCTTATAAACCTGAGTATTTAACAATCTCAACACCCCCCTGTCTTAAAACATTAGCCTGTAAATCAAAAATTTCTGCCGACTTTTGAAAACTTATGTCTATGATTTTATCCAACATTTCCTTATTTACAGATTTTTTTTCAGCAGAAAACTGCAACTCAGTTATTGTCCCATCACTGTTAACCACAATATTAAGATCAATATCAGCACTACTATCCTCAAGATATACAGGATCAAGTAAAATCTGATCATCCTCAATAACAAAACTCATGGCTGCAATAAGATATCTCAGCGGATTCTCATTAATACTGCCATTTTTTAACAACTTTTGAAAAGCATCGACGAGAGCAATAAAACCAGCATTAATACAAGCAACCCTTGTTCCACCATCCGCCTGTAAAACATCACAATCAACAATAACATAATGCTTTGGAAACTTGTAAACATCAAAAGCACTCCTCAAAGCTCTCCCTATAATCCTTTTTATCTCTTGGGATCTTGAATTAACAAGATTATAATTCCTCGTTGGAGTAGAAGAAGGAAGCAACCTATACTCGGCAGTTATCCATCCATGACCAAAAGATTTACAAAAATCAGGTAAACTATCAGAAAAACTTACACTAACCAAAACCATGGTATTACCCATAACTCCCAAAACCGACGAAATAGGATATCTCAGATAATTCAATCTAAATTCCATTTGCCTAAATTGTAAATTATCTCTACCATCTATTCTCATTATCTTGCTCCTCCTCATATAGATCATCATCCTGAGTAATGTCCTCAACAAATAAATCATCTTGAATATTATCGTCTACAAAATCAACCATATCATCTTCATAATTCCCATAATTTACAACATCATTGTCAACAAATTCCTCAAATTCATAACCTTCTAAATTCGAACTTTCTTCATTTACAAATATTTCACTATCATCAAAAGTTTTGAAATCTATGAAAGAAAAATCATCAAAAGAAACATTATAATCCACCAACTCTGATACGTATCCAATATAAGGAGTTTCCGCTTCCTCTCTAACTATACCAATATTCTTTTTCAAAAGAATGGAATACTCGGACTTACCATATTTATTTTCTTCTGTATATACAATTTTATAAGTATTTTCCTCAACTATTTTTTTGTTCTGAAACAGTATTTTTGTAGGAATGAACCCAGCTTTACCTTCCCAACTCCACCAATCAATGTTTTCAAAATTATAGGGTAAAAATGGAACTAATGGCTCAAATACAACTAAATTATTATCCACTTTTTTAGCATATAAATATATTCCATCATTCTGTATAACGTAAGATTCCTTCTTTATCTCTTCATCATCAATATAGTAAGAAAAAATATAAATAATTTTCTCACTGAATGGAATCTTTTCATTAATCACAACTCTGGTTAAAACATAATCATTACTAAATTTTTCAGATATCTTATAAATCCAAAAATTTTTAATATTTAAAGGAAAATAATTCCAAAAGCCCATTATTCATTATTAAGTTCTACAACTTTGAGTTTAACGTGTTCACCCTTTGAAACTGAATACTTTATCTCCCCATTCTCAACAAAAGCACGTATTACAGCATTTTCAAAAACATTATTCTTTAACATTTCCTCAGCTAAACTCTCTTCTAATAAAGAAGTTATACTCCTTCTTAATGGTCTGGCACCAAAACTCGGATTATAACCATGTTTAACTATCATCTCTTTAACCTTATCATCTACTTCCAATTTAATATTTCTTGAATCTATTTCCTTATATAAAGGTTTAAGGAGTATATCTACTATTCCCTTAAGTTCATTAATACCAAGTGGCCTAAAAACAAGAATTTCATCTATTCTATTAATCAACTCAGGTCTGAAAAGTTTTTTAACCTCTTCCATAACTTTTGTTTTCATTCTACTATAAACTTTATCAGGATCATCTTCCTTTTTCTCAGCTCTCAATCCCAATTCCCTTGTTGTAACAGTTTCATGTGTTCCCACATTAGAAGTCATAATAATTATTGTATTTTTAAAGTCCACAGTCCTACCTTGACTATCAGTTAATCTTCCATCCTCAAATATCTGAAGCAATATATTGAAAACATCAGGATGTGCTTTCTCTATCTCATCAAAAAGAACAACTGAGAAAGGTCTTCTCCTCACTCTTTCTGTCAATTGCCCCCCTTCCTCATAACCAACATAACCTGGGGGAGCACCTATAAGCCTCGTAACAGAAAATTTCTCCATATACTCAGACATATCAATTCTAATCAGAGCATCCTCGGTACCAAAGAGAAACTCTGCAAGAGCTTTTGCAGTCTCTGTCTTACCAACCCCCGTTGGACCCAGAAACATAAAAACTCCAACAGGTCTTTTAGGATCCTTCAAGCCAGCTCTTGCTCTCCTAACAGCTTTTGAGATCTTTGTTATAACCTCATCTTGACCAACAATCCTCTCCTTTATATAGTTTTCCATATTAATCAATTTTTCAGTTTCACTTTGGGTAAGCCTGGTTACCGGTATTCCTGTCCAAGAAGATACAATATCAGCGATGTCTTCCTCCTTTACAATATTCTCTTCATTATCAGGATTTGCTATCTTCATCCTCCATTGTAACTCTAACTCTTCCTTTTTCAATTTCAACTGTTCTTCCTCTTTTTTCAATCTCTTTGCCTGTTCAAAATCCTCAGAATGAGAATAATACTCTTTTTCACGCTGTATCTCTTTTAGCCTATTTTCTATATTCATTAACTCTGGAGGATACTGATAAAGTTTTAATCTCAATTTTGCAGCAGCTTCATCTATCAAATCTATGGCCTTATCAGGAAGATACCTATCAGAAATATACCTATAAGAAAGTTTAACAGCAGCATTTATGGCTTCATCAGATATCTTAACCTTATGGTGTGCTTCATATCTATCCCTTAAGCCCTTCAATATAGTTATAGCTTCATCTATAGAAGGCTCATCTACCATAACAGATTGAAATCTTCTTTCTAAAGCGGCATCTTTTTCTATATGTTTTCTATATTCTTGAATTGTTGTTGCACCTATGGTTTGGATCTCACCCCTTGCCAGAGCTGGCTTGAGAATGTTAGAGGCATCTATGGCACCCTCAGCAGCACCAGCCCCAATAATAGTATGCAACTCATCTATAAATAATATAATGCTTCCCGAGGCTTCTCTTATCTCTTCCATAACTCTTTTCATTCTTTCTTCAAATTCACCCCTGTACTTAGTCCCTGCCACCAAACCAGCCAAATCCATGGCTATAACTCTCTTACCTCTAAGTAAATCAGGAACTTCATTCTTCACTATCTTTTGGGCAAGACCTTCCACAATAGCAGTCTTACCAACACCTGGCTCACCTATTAAAACAGGATTATTTTTTGTTCTTCTCGAAAGAATTTGTATCACTCGCTGTATTTCTTTAACCCTACCAATAACCGGATCTAGCTTACCCTCTCTGGCTAACTTAGTTAGATCTCTACCATACATATCAAGAGTTGGTGTCTTTATCTCGTGTTCTCTGTGTTTCCTAACAAAATCAAACCCCATTATCCTTATAAGCTCATCTTTGAGTGAGTTTATATTCACATTAATTTTCTGAAGTATTCTATATCCAACACCCCCAGTTTCAGATAGTATACCGAGAAGTATATGTTCAGGACCTATGTAATTGTGATTCATAGTCCTGGCTTCATCAAAAGCATTTTCTATTGCTTTCTTGGCTCTAGGGGAAAATTCCAAATCCATCTTTGAGGACAAACTCTGTGATCTACCCAAAAAATTCTCTATCTCTTTTTTCAATTTTTGATAAGTGATATCATATTTAGTCAATATCTTTGCTGCAATACTCTCAGCCTCTATAACTATACCCAGTAATAAATGTTCAGTCCCAACATGGGAAGATCCCAGGTTCTTAGCCTCTTCTTGAGCATAAATTATCACCTTTTTAGCCCTCTCAGTAAAAGTTTCCCACATATGTTCCACCTTCCTTATTTCATTTCCTGAAATGTTTCATTTCCTGAAATTTGAAGGAATATTTTTTATATCTATTTCCTCTATATTGTAATCTTCGGAAACAGATACAGCTTCAAATATGGTCTCTTCTTTCTCCTCAGTTTTCCTCCTAACAGCAGTTTCACTTTTTATATCTATCTTCCATTTGGTTATAGTTGCGGTAAGCTTAGCATTATATCCTTCCCTACCAATAGCTATAGACAACTGTTCATCTGGAACAACAATCTTAGCTATTCGATTATTATGGTCCAAATCCATTGACAATATTTTAACATTTCCCAATGCCCTGGTAATGAACACTTTAGGATCATCAGAAAATAGGATGACATCCACTCTTTCACCATTGAGTTCATTAACAACATTTTGTATTCTGAAATTTTTGGGTCCCAAAAGAGTAGATATGGGATCCAAATAAGGAAGCTTGCTTCTGACAGCAACTTTTGTTCTGTAACCAGCTTGTCTGACCAAATCTATTATTTCAATATTTCCATCTTTTATCTCATTATATTCTTTTTCCAGGATTTTTCTGACAAATAGAGGGCTTTTCCTATTAAGTATAGCCACAATGTTAGTTTTTGATGGATCTTCTTTTATGCCCATAACAAGAAAGAACATTCTTTTATTAACATAATACGGTTCATTTCTAACTTGGTAATTAACAGGTAAAACACCAACGGCTTTTTCAAATTCAACCCATACATTACCCTTTTCATCTCTTTTCCTAATTGTTCCGACATGAACATCTTTGAGATTCTTGTTTATTTCTTCATAAGCAGCTTGATATTCCAATTCTTTTATTTTTTGTGCAAGTAACTGCTTAGCAACTATTGCTTCTGAACGAGAAAAATCCTTGTCATTGGCTTCAACAAATATTTTATCCCCTTCCTTTATATTTTTATCATACTTTTTATGAACCTCTCTAATAGTTATCTGAAGAGGATTTCCATCGGTCAAGGTTTTAACAACTTCCTTTTCAATTAGAATTTTCAAATCATCTTTTACTACCTCTATTTTTACATTTGGGGTAAGTTTATATTTTTTTCTGAATGATTTTGAAATTGAATCAGCAAGAATATCTATCAACTTCTCAAGAGGAATACCCTTCTCATAAGACAGCTGTCTTATAGCACTGAGTAAAGCCCTTGTTTGCATTACTATTCCCCCTTATTTTATTCCTTTGGATTGAACCTCTAAAAAATATTTGTCTTCTATGATATCCAATTCATCAAGATAAGAACCTATTCTCTTACTGTATATTTCACAATCTTTTATAGAAGTTCCACCATCTCTGGATATTGTAAACCTTAAAACCCACCCCTTTTTATCTCTAAACATTCTTATGTCATGCAGATTTAATTCCAAATCTTTGGCTATTTCTTCAGCTTTTCCTCTAATTTTTTCTATAATTTCCTGAGTTTCTCTCATAAATTTCCCCTTAATTATTTTATTCTATATTTCAAAAATATAAACCTTTAAACTAAAAAACGTTTTATTTTAGGATATTCTTTGAAAATTTCTTTCTTCTTGAATTGGCAAACCTGTGAGCTTCATCTCTTAACCTCCTAATAAAATTCCAAATATTCTGATTTAAACTCATCTGTTTAACGTTATCATAATCATAGAAATAAATTTTATCATCAGGTTTAGAAATTGATATGAACTTTGTATTAGAAAACACATCTGAATCCCTGAATGCTCTAACTGCAGCTAGAAGTTGGTTTATTCCTCCATCAACAACCATAAGCTGTGGTAAAATTTCAAGGGATTTATCCTTAGAAATATTCTTAAACCTTCTAATCACTAAATCATAAATATTTGATAAATCATCAAAATTGTTATACAGCTTAAAAATCCTATATTTAGATTTAGAGAAATTTGACTTTTCAAATACAACAAGTGCTCCATAAACATCTTCACCATAAAAGTGACTGATATCAACAACCTCAATCCTATAGACAATATCAACACCCATAATCATAGACAGATTCTTTAAAATTATATGAATATCATTTTGTTTCAAATACTCAACTTTTTGTAAGCAAGTACTCATCAAATAATTGAAATTATCATCCATTTTATATTGAATTTGAATCTTTTTTATTCTATCCGAAGTTTCATCATGATACAATTTTACATATTCATCAATAAGATGGATCAATTCTGAATAATACTCTTGCTGAACAAAAATTCTTTGAGAGTGAATATTTAAAATAGCATTAAATAGGATTTGAGCAGGAGTTAGATCCTCAAAATTCTCAACCTCCAATATTTTCATATCAGTTGGAGGGTAAAAAATACCCAATACACACAAATTATCATCAAAAAGAATGTAAAGATAACTTTCCATTTTGGAATCAAGAATTTTGCTCAGGTAATTTTTTACAGTATACATCTTATTTCTATAAATTATTGCTTTTTCAAATTCATGATTTTCAGAAAAACTCCTTATTTTTTTCTGATATTCATCTATTAAATCTTGTATAAAAGATTGTTTTAACTTAATAAATTCAGTGGCCCTATGGAAATTTTTATTATACTCATCCTTAGATATTTTCCCCTGACAAGGACCACTACAGAGACCAATGTAATAATACATACATAAATCTGGTCTCTTATTATTAAAATTATAATCACACTGCCTAACACCAAACAAAGCGGAAACTATGTTAAATAATTGTTTAAAATTCAGACTATGTATAAAAGGTCCAAACATTTCAGTGGTATTAACATTCCACTCAGAAACAACTGAAAAAAAAGGGTATCCATCTTTATCTATAACACCAATATATTTCAAAGGATTCCTATATTTATACTGTATATTATAAATTGGCTTATATTGATAGATCAGTTTAGATTCTAATATTTGAGCTTCTAAATCAGAGTTCGTAATAATATACTCCAAATCGTCTGCTTTCTCAACAATTTCCAAAGATTTCTGGTCACTGCAATAAAAGTAACTCCTCAATCTATTTTTCAAATCTTTAGCTTTACCAATATAAATAATAACCTTTCGTTTTTTAAAAATATATACCCCCGGTAAAGAAGGAATAGAAACAAGATCTACTTTAATCACAATTATATTTTTCAACAAACAATTTTAACAACCTATAAAGAAGGCCATAATGAAGAAACCTAGAACCATATATTGTGGCATATGAATGATTTTATAGATCTTTTCTCAAAAATAGAAAAGTTATATTTCTTAAATTTAGATGAACAAAATAATTATGATTTTCTAAATTTATTGATAAACCTACAAGAAAAAACTAAAAATGACACTCAAATCTATGAATTCTTAGAAAGAAAAATAATAGAAAAACAAAAAATAATAATGAAAATAAAAAAGATAAAGAATCAAGTGGAAAATGAATTGAAAATATTAAAAATGAAAAACCTATGTATTTCACCAGCTCTACCACTATTTTTAACATTTTTTTTACAAACCAATATGAATAAAATTTCTAATAATGGGAATAAAAGAATTGAGAGAACACAATAAGATGGAGGGTAAAATGAAAACAATTTTGATAACAGCAATAGCGTTCATAATAATAACAATAACAGTGTATTCTCAAACAATAAATGGTAAGTTCATCAGATTTGGTGCAGACAGTGTTATAATTAAAACAGAAACAGATGTTCTGAATTTACCAGTATCAAAAGAATTAATAGTTATTGATAACAAAGGACAAAAAGTATCACCAGCCTCACTATTTGAAAATGCAAATATAACAATAAAATATGAAGACGGAGTAGTAAAATCAATAGTTATTGATAATCAGTTCATAAACTATGTTAATAACCAAGATAAGCCAGAATATCAATTATTATACAGAGAAACAAATTACAACTACAGCAACTTTCAAGCACCATCAAAAGTTAGCTATGTAGGTTACTTACCCATGGATTACCAATCAATACTTTATCCACCAGTTGACATATACAATGCAAAAATAAATTACTATAGCTATATGCCAGTTAATAATAGCTACACTTTTGGGGGCTCAGAATCCATGGCAACCGAAATAAAATTCTATGATAATTTATTAGCAAATAACTATTACTCTCCAAGATATTACTACGAAACAATGTCATCCATTATGGGTAACGATATACCAAATTATTACTATATATCTCAAATTCAAGAAAAGAGTAAGTATTACTATAAAAAAGATCCGACAAATACTAAAAATGATGAAATATACTATTATGCAAACAATACAACTAATAATGTGAACAACAATTACAATAATAGTAATAATATCTTTGGAACCTTAGTAGAAGTCAACCAAAATAAATTGATAATATTATCAGACAGAACTTATGAAATTGAATTAAACAATTCATCAAACATATTTGTTAAAAAAGAAGGTAAATACATTCCTTTATATAACAAAGAAGAATTAAAAAATTTGGTTAACAAAAAAGTGGAACTAAATATATCCTCAAATAACAATAAATTAATAGCAAATACAATAATAATAAATAATCAATGAATTTTATAAAAAAATTTGATAAAATAAATCTTTTTATAAAAAAATACTAAAGAATATGGGCTGGAGATAATGGTATTGCAAAAATTAGAAGAATCTATAGATTTCATAGTCTCTCAAATGGAATTAAATAATATAGAATATGTTGATTTTGAACAAAAAGATGGAGATAAAACTTCTTTAAAAATAAAAATAGTTAAGCAAAATCTAAGTAGTAAACATGGAAATATAGAATCTTCACAAATGATCAAAATTGACTCTGAATTACCAAATGACAAAGATAAACTCAATCAAGATTCAAAAGATCTTGGAGGATTCAAAATAAAATACATAGAAAATAATAAGCTTTATATAATCTCAACTTCAGTAGGAAAACTTAAACTTGACAGAAAAATAAATAAAGGGGACATAATAAACCCAAAACAAAAAATAGGAGAAATAGAAATATTAAATATAAAGAATCCTATTTCACTGGACTTCAAAATAAAAATACTAGATATAATGACTAACTTTGAAGACAACGTTGATTATGGAAAAATTATAATATTAGCGGAAAGGATAGAAAATGGAAATAGTTAGTATAATACTGGTCATCAGTGCTTTCTTTTTTATTATATTATTTCATGAATTTGGACACTATTTGGGATGTAGGCTAGTTAAAGTAAAAGTTGAAGAGTTCTCTATTGGTTTGGGTAAAGAACTGTGGTCAAAAAAAGTTGGAGATACAAAATTCAGTTTCAGATTACTACCAATTGGCGGATACGTTCTACCCGAAGGGGAAGAATATAAGAAAGATCAAGAATTATCAGAGACAAACTTTTATTCTAAACCTCTGTGGGCAAGGCTAATAATAATAGCCCTTGGACCAATATTCAATTATATTTTGGCTCTAATCATTTTCTTTTTCTTATATAGCATATATGATTACAAAATAACAACAGAAGTATTAATGGTAGCTCCAAATACACCAGCATATAAAGCTGGATTAAAACCTGGAGATATAATAACGAAAATAGACTCAATAAAATTTGATTACTACGAAGGCAAAAAACTAATAGAATATATACACCAAAGTAAAGATAAAACATTGGAAATTGAAATAAAAAGGGGAAATGAAACAAAAACTTTTAGAATACAAACAATATACAACAAAGATCATAATTTTTCTTATATAGGATTCAATCCTAAAAAGACGACAGTGTATAATTTTAATCCAATTAGGGGAATAAAAGAATCATTGTTTACAATTTATGATCTAACGATGAAATACCTCAAAGTAATAATAAGTATCTTTAGTGGAAGTATACCATTAAAAACAGTTGTTGAGCAGTCTGCAGGTCCAATAGGAATAACAAAAATAATGTATGACTTTGCCAACAATGGTATCTACAATTATTTGGTTCTTGTGGCCTTCATAAATATTGTCATAGGTCTATTCAATTTATTTCCTTTCCCCGCTTTAGACGGTGGAAGAATACTTTTCATCTTAATAAATTATCTATTAATAGGGATTTCAAAAATTACCAGAAAGAGAATATCTATTGAACCAGATAAAGAAGAAATATTTCATAAAGTAGGATTAGCCTTGTTGTTAATACTTATAGTATTCATTTCTTACAATGATGTAGTAAGAATAATAAGAGGTGAAAATTTTATTAAGTAGAATTAATAAGAGAAGGGGTAAGCCGGAGTGGCGGAATTGGCAGACGCAGGAGACTCAAAATCTCCCGGAGCTCGCACTCCGTGTGGGTTCGAGTCCCACCTCCGGCAAATAAAAAAATGAAACTTAAAAAGGTTCAGGTTTATCAATTAGCAACAGATATAGTTACAGATGATGCTGTTGTCATTTTGAAAGAAGAAAATGGAACAGCAATATTACCAATAATTATCGGACACTTTGAAGCCTCAAGCATAGCAATAGCCTTAGAAAAACTCAAAATAGAAAGACCAATGACACACGATTTAATCAAAAATATACTCGAAATACTAGACATAAAAATCCAGAAAGTGGTAATAACAGAATTAAAAGGTTCAACATATTATGCAACAATATACATACAAAAAGAAAACAAAGTAATAGAAGTTGATGCAAGACCAAGCGACAGTATAGCAATAGCTGTAAGATCAGGATGCCCCATATTTGTAAACGAAAGCTTACTTCAAACGTTACCAATACTTGAATACACAGAAAAAACATCCGAAGTTAAAAGTATATCCTCAATACCTGAAGATGAAGAAAAAGAAAAATTTAAGCAATTTTTAGAAAAAATAAAGCCAACAGATTTCATAAAATATTTTCAAGAAGAACATAAAAAAGAAGATCAACAAGAAAGGGATAGCTAACAATGTATAAAGCAGATATAGGAGTTCTTGGTGGAACGGGATTTTATTCGTTCTTAAAATCCAAAGAAATAGTCGTTGAAACTCCATATGGAAGCACATCAGATAAGATAGCTTTAGCAGAAGTAGAGGGTAAAACAGTAGCCTTTTTACCAAGACACGGAAGAGATCATAGGTATCCACCATCAAAAATACCTTACAGAGCAAATATTTGGAGTTTCAAAAAATTAAATGTAAAGTACATTATAAGTCCATGTGCAGCTGGATCACTACAACCACATATAAAACCTGGACACATAGTAATACTAGATCAAATATTTGATAGAACTTACAAAAGAGAAAACACATTTTATGAGGGCCCAATAACAACTCATTTATCATTTGCCAACCCATATAATGAATACTTGAGAAATTTGTTTATAAATAAAGCCAAACAAATGAACCTTTCATATCATGAGAAAGGAACAGTAGTAGTAATAGAAGGCCCAAGATTCTCGACAAAAGCAGAAAGTAAATTTTACTCTCAAATGGGATTTGATGTAATAAATATGACACAAATGCCAGAAGCAATATTAGCAAGAGAGTTAGAGATCCCATTTGCTGGAATAGCTCTAATTACAGATTATGATGTTGGATTAGAAGGACATCCAGAAATAGAACCAGTTTCCCACAAAATAGCAGTAGAAAACTTTCTAAAAAACCAAGAAAAATTGAAAGAACTAATATTAAGCACCATAAAAGATATAGATTTAAACAGAGAAGAAGAAGAAAACAAAGCTTTAGAAAACGCCAGATTCTCTGTGGATTGCATCAAACTACTCTGAAAAAAATTCAAATAAAACAATACCGTGAATAGAAAATCTATTAAACTGGGTCAAAAAGTTTTGGAAATAGTCTTGGGGGATATAACCAATCAGCCAGATATAGAAGCAATTGTCAATTCTGCTAATAGAGATCTAAAGCCCGGAGGAGGAGTCTCTGGAGCCATACACAGAAGAGCTGGTCCACAATTATATGAATCCTCAAAAAAATTGGCTCCCATAAAAGTGTCACAAGCAGTTATAACAGAAGGTTTCAATTTACCCAACAAATACATCATACATACCTTAGGACCAGTATTTGGAGTAGACAAACCAGAAAGTGAATTACTGAAACAAACATACATAAACTGTATCGAGTTAGCTGACAAATATAATATAAAGTCCATAGCTTTTCCATCAATTTCAACTGGAATATTCGGATATCCAATAGAATCAGCTTCACATATAGCAATAAAAACTATAGAAACAGAATTACCAAAAACGAAAATAGATTTAGTCAGAATAGTATTATATACTCTGGAAGATTATAAAGTTTATGAAGGGGTTGTAGCTCAAAAGGACAGAGCGTTGCCCTCCTAAGGCAAAGGTTGCCGGTTCGATTCCGGCCAACCCCAAATCTAAAAACATGGAAAAAGAACTCCTTAATCTATTCATAGATGAATTAGGTCAAATAGCATACGACATATGCTTCAACATAAGTAACTCATCAATAGATAAAAACGAAAAAAAGATGAATATAATAACTACTGACAGTTCAATAAAAGAATGGATAGAAAAAAAATACTCCCCACTGATAAAAGAGGTATTAGAAAAACATTTTAATGATGACTCTTGGACAATAGAAGTGAGAGTAAAAGATAGTGAACAAGAAATAGTAGAAACATCATTAGACATATTAAATCCATTTTTTAACTTTGATAATTTTGTAGTAGGTAACAGTAATCAATTCGCTTATGCAGCTTCATTAGCAGTTGCCCAGAAACCTGGTAAAGCCTATAATCCATTGTTCATATATGGATCAACAGGATTGGGGAAAACACACCTACTACATGCCATCGGTAATCTGGCATACAAAAGAAAAATATCAAAAAAAATAATATATATCACATCAGAAAGGTTTATAAATGACTTGGTTAACTCCATTAAAGAAAAAAAAATAGAAGATTTCAGAAATAAATATAGAAAAGCAGAAGTACTACTAATCGATGATATTCAATTTATAAGCGGAAAAGAAAGAACACAAGAAGAATTATTCCACACATTTAACGAATTATATTTAGATAGTAAACAAATAGTACTTACAAGTGATAGACCACCAAAAAATTTAGAAGGAATAGAAGAAAGACTGAAATCTAGATTCCAATCTGGGCTAATTGCAGACGTTCAACTACCAGATTTCGAAACCCGCAAAGCAATACTAAAGAAAAAAATAGAAAACTACAATATAGATTTCGATGAACAGGTTGTGGATTTCTTGGCACAAAAATTCAGAAACAATATAAGAGAAATAGAAGGAGCCATCATAAAAACAGTAGCATATGTTAATCTTAATAAAATTAATATTGATAAAATAAAACTAGAACATATTTCAGAAATAATAAAAGATGTAACAATAGACGATAATAAGATAACTCCTGAAAACATAATGGACACAGTATCAGAATATTTTAGTGTAAGCAAAGACGAGATATTTTCAAATTCAAGAGAAAAAAGGATAGTCTACCCAAGACAAGTAATAACTTACCTATTGAGAGATATATTAGGCTTACCTTTCAAAGGAATAGGAAACTATTTAAAAAAAGATCATACCACTATAATGCATTCATATGAAAAAATTAATATAATGTTAGCAAGTCCCAAAGTATACAAAGATATAACAAACATTAAAGAAAAATTATATGAGAAATATCACTAAATAAGCATAATCTAAATTTAACATCTTTTTTACAAACTCCCAAAAATAAAAACAGAAACCTAAAAATATAATTATCGTGATTTATAAGAAAGAAGGGGTTGATAAAATGGCAAAAATAACAGAAAAAGAAAAAGGAACAACTATAAATGAAGAATACTCAAAGGAAAAGAAAAAAACTGTTGAAGAGATCTATTCAATTAAAAACATCAACAAGATAGAGTTAATTAACTACGGAAGCTTAATTGTATATTTAATAAGGAAAGCTTTGGGTGAATAGATTTTGGGGGAGGCGGGAGTTGAACCCGCACGGGAGTGATTCCCATTGGATCCTAAGTCCAACGCGTCTTCCTTTTCCGCCACTCCCCCACTATTATCTTTATACTATTTTAATCCTATTTATTCCTTCCCAAAATTTCGACAACCATTTTGTGAAATTGAATAAATGAACCTCTGAAAAACCACCAATATTGACAACATAGTCTCCTTTAATAAATGGATTTGAAAAACTGAATACAAAAACCTCTTTGTTTAAACTTCTCAATTTATCAATAAAAAACTGGTATGAATTATCCATAACTAAATAGCATACCAAAAGAGGAGATTGAAAATTCATATTCCCAACAACGTTATCAACCTCATTAGGATCCAAAATTTCAATAAAATTGATCTTATCCAATTTACCATTAAAAAAAGATCCCAAAAGTAATTCAATTTTTTCATTTATACCAATTAATTTTATATAATTATTACTTAGAATGAAAACGGTTGGTACAGCTGAAGTAAAAAAATTCTTGAATACGTTATCGTTACCTTTCTGAATAATTGGAATTTCATAATCATTAAAAATCCAGTTTCTCAACCTTTTTAATTCTTCCAGGACACTTTCACAATTTTCTAATTTCTTCAGTCTCTTTAAAAAGCTGTTTATTTTTTGATATTTTGAAAAGACCAATTCTCTGAATTGTAAATCTTTTTCAGCTTTATCAGCTAAAAACTCTATAGATCTCATTTTCAGTTCATCATCACCAAATATCAATAAAACATCAATACCAGCATAAAGAGAATTAAGTATAACATCTTCCCATTTAAAACTTTTCAAAGCTTTCATGTTAAGAGCATCAGAAAAAATTAATCCATCATAAGGCTGATACAAATCAAGAACTTTTTTAGACATGGTAGCAGGAAAATTATCAACATTTTCATAAACCACATGTGCAGACATTATAGATGGAAGTATAGACTTATTAAAAATGAATGGATACAAATGTTCGTCAGTTAATGTAGAAACTGGTAAATCTAAGTGACTATCAACATTAGTGTCCCCATGACCAGGAAAATGTTTACCAGTACATAAAATATTAACATCATTATAAGCATGAATATACATTTTAGAAAAAAGAGAAACTTTATGATTGTTATTTCCAAAACTTCTCACCCCAATTATGGGATTTTCATTATTAGTATTCACATCCATAACAGGAGAAAAGTTAAGGTTGAAACCCAAATATTTTAGGATCAATCCATTAAATTTTGCAACCAAATAAGCATCATTTTCATTATTTATAGATGATTGTGAACAAACAGCAGGAAAATCAGGATAATCAAATCTAAATACCACTCCACCCTCTTGGTCAACACTTCTAAAAATATCAACTCCAAATTTCTTTTCAAAAGTATCTGCATAATACTCATTCATCTCTTTAAGTTTCCGCCAACCATTGGGTGAATGATCAATATCTTTATAAAACAAGATATAACCTGCAAAAGGAAACTGAGTCAGAAAATGAGGATCCTGAATATCTATCAATATTAGTCTTGATACAATATTTTTCAAATCCCTGTTTTTCATTTTTATTTACCCCATTATTTTTTTATTAACGAGTAAAGTATAAGCAACAAATTTGATGGCTTCTCTGCTATTCTACGCACAAAATATTCATACCAATCTGAACCTATGGGAACATAAAGTCTCAAGTTATAACCCTGTTCAATTACCTTTTTCTGCAGCTCTGGCCTAACTCCAAAAAGCATTTGAAATTCAAAATTTTCTTTAGATATACCCCTATACTGAACATAATTTTTTATCTTTTCTATTAACCTATGATCATGAGTGGCAAAAGCAGGATACACTTTCTCTACATTATCCAACATTTTTACAGAAAGATTGTAATAATTCTCATCAACCAATTTCTTATTTGGAAAGACCTTATCAAAAGGTTCCTTGTAAGCTCCTTTACAAATCCTAATAATAGGTTTAGTATCCCATATGAAAGAAAGTATCCTATCCTCTATATCCTTAGACGTTCTGTACAAATAAGATTGGAAAGTTATATCCAAATTATTATATTTTTCATCTTTTCTATACGTATCAAATATATTTAGAATATTATCAACATAAACTGATTCTTCCATATCTATATGAACCCTCATATTAATCTGGGAGGCTACACTTAACACCTCACCCAAATTATTCTTACAATAATCATAATCAATAAGTAATCCTAAAGCCGTAAGTTTGACAGATACTGTAATACCCTGATAATTGGATACCTTCTGAATAATATCTATCAAATTATCTTTATACTTCTCAACTTTATCTTTTGAAGAATAATGTTCTCCCAAAAAAGAAATAGTAATTCTATAACCAGAACTCAAAATTTCATCTATCTTATTAATAAAAGAATCTATACTTTCTGCACCAACATATCGAAGAGCCAAAGATTTAATAGATGGTATCTTACTAATACTTCTTGTAATAGGATTACCCAATAACGAAATAATAATTACTTTTAACATTACTCTTTATCAGTTAAAAATAAAACAGAGAGATAGATAAATAAAAGATTAAAGACAATAAAATATACAACATTCTTAATATCTATAACACCTTTAGAAAAATTCTCAAAATTATTGGCTAAAGAAATAGTTTTCACCAAATTTTTATAAGTCACGTTTGCAAAGTCACCAGTGAACCCTATTAACCAAAAAATAAGAACAACCACTAAAGAAATAGCCCACGCTGGTATAATATCATCAACAAAAGTAGAGACAAAAACAGAAATTGAAACCACAGACAGACCTAATAAAATTAATCCCAGAGAACCTGCAAAAACCACACCAAAATCAATTGAACCCTTATTTATAAAAGAATAAATAACAATGAATAAAACTATATATAACATTGCAAAAAATAAAAAAACTAAATATATGAAAAAAGATGATAAAACTTTTCCCAATACCAACTCAGTTTCTTTAAAAGGGTAAGTGAAAAGTAGTTCTATGGTTTTCAACTTCTTTTCCTGTGCAAATGATTTAGCTGCTATGATAGGTATTATAAGAATACTGAAAAAAGCCACAAACCCCAAATAAGGTGTAACAATCATATCATTAACATTGAAATTTTTGGCAAATGTTGGAAAACTAACAGCAACAAAAGCAGCCTGAAAAAACGAATACACAGCACTAATAAAAAAAATAGTTAAAAATAATAAAGCAATAAACATTGAAACAAATGGAAAAATGGTAGACAAATACTCAAGTATATCCTTAGAGACAATAAGGTTTATCTTCTTGAAATCCATGATCACATTTCCCCTTTCCTCATTCTTTTATAGCTTCCAAAAACAGATTCTCCATTGTTAATAAATTTCTATTGACATACAGGAAATCCAATCCATTATCAAAAAACTTTTTATTTATCTCTTTAACTTTTTCCTCTTTATCCCTTCTTATCTGAATCCTCATAGAATTGGTATCAAAAATGGGTTCGAGTGCAAAATTTTGAAGCAAATTTTTTACCTTTTCCTTTTTATTCTCATCCAATTGATCAAACAAGTATTCCACCGTTAATTGGTCTTGTATTTTGGCTTTTAATTCTTGAATTTTTCCACTCATTTTTATTCTACCTTTATGGATTATAGCCACATTGTCACATATAGCCTCAACCTCTTGCATTATATGAGTACTCAATATTATGGTCTTATCATGGGAAAGGTCTTTTATGAGCTTTCTTATTTCTATTATTTGAGCTGGGTCCAATCCCTGTGTAGGCTCATCAAGAATTATAACTTTAGGATTACCCATTATAGCCTGAGCAATTCCCACTCTCTGTTTGTAACCCTTCGATAATTCTCTTAAAAACCTATTTTTATAATCTTTTATACCAACTAATTCAATTACCCTTTCAACCTCCTTATCAACTTCCTCAACATCTTTAGCTAAAGCAACAAACCTCAAAAAATCCAATATAGTTAAATTATCATAGATAGGAAAATTTTCAGGAAGGTATCCCATTAGTTTTCTAACCCTATAGGGATTTTCAGAAATATCTAAAGAATCCACATAAACCTTACCAGAATTGGGTTTAAAATATGTGGTTATTATTTTCATTGTTGTAGTTTTGCCAGCACCGTTCAATCCCAAAAATCCAGTTATCCTACCTTCTTCAAAACTTACAGATATATCCTGTATAGCAACCCTGTTACCATACTTTTTAGTAACATTTTCAAGAACAACTATTTCCTTCATATTTCGTCTCCCAAAATTTTTGTTTTTTATTATACATTAATTTTAACTTCAAGTAAAATATCTTCCAAGGTACCTTTTAAATAAAAGGCAGGCTCGGGAACATTATCAACTTTACCAGTTATTATACTCCTGACTCCCTCTATGGTGTCTTTAATTCTGACATATGCTCCCTTTCTACCTGTAAAATATTCAGCAACATGGAAAGGCTGTGAAAAGAATTTTTGTAATTTCCTTGCTCTTGCCACAAGTAATTTCTCTTCTTCTGATAATTCCTCAAGTCCCAATATAGCTATTATATCTTGAAGCTCCTTATATTTTTGTAATGTTTCTATTGCCATTCTGGCAACCTCATAATGATCATTATCTATTACACCTTTTTCAAGTAATCTTGAGGAACAAGCCAATGGATCTACAGCAGGATACAATCCTTGCTCAGCTATCTGCCTGGATAATATGACAGTTGCATCAAGATGAGAGAAAACAGTGGCCACACCAGGATCGGTTATATCATCAGCTGGTACATATATAGCTTGAACAGCAGTTATAGAACCATATTTAGTCGTGACTATCCTTTCCTGGAGCATACCCATTTCAGTAGCCAATGTGGGCTGATAACCAACAGCTGAAGGCATCCTACCCAACAGAGCAGAAACCTCACTACCTGCCAAAGCATACCTAAATATATTATCCATAAAAATCAGAACATCTCTTTTCTCCTCATCTCTAAAATATTCAGCCATTGTTATAGCGGTAAAACCAACTCTGAACCTCACACCAGGGGGTTCATCCATTTGGCCAAATACCATAACAGTACTATTTATAACACCGCTTCTTTGCATCTCCAAATAAAGATCGTTACCTTCCCTAGTTCTCTCACCTATTCCTGCAAAAACAGCAACACCCTTATGTTCTGTTGCTATATTGTGTATGAATTCCTGTATTAATACGGTTTTACCTACACCTGCTCCTCCAAACATCCCAATTTTTCCACCCCTTGAGAACGGAGCAATCAAATCTATAACCTTTATACCAGTCTCTTGGAACCTTCTTACAGGATCTATATCATCCAAAGCAGGAGCAGGCCTAAGTATAGACCAATAATTACCAGTATCAACAGCTCCTTTACCATCTATAGGAAAACCAAGAACATTAAATATCCTACCTAAAACTCCCTTCGAAACAGGAACGGAAATTGGATTATTCGTATCAACAACCTTCATTCCCCTTTCCAAACCATCAGTAGGACCCAATGATAAACACCTGACAATGTGATCACCAAGATTACTCTGAACCTCTAAAAATAATTCATCAAACCTTTCTTCAGGTCTCTCAGAAACCCTGGCACCCTTAAATTTCTCCTTCCTCTTAACTATAAGAGCATTATATATTTTGGGCTCCTTCTTAGGTTTGAACCTTACATCTACAACTCCACCTCTTATCTGAACAATCTCTCCTATATTTGCATCAGGTTGTGAAATAAGTTCATCATAAGTATATCTGCTCATATTTCATGTCCCCCTTCTATATATTCCCTTTGTTGTAAGCTCATTAAATATTGAATTAATTATATCATTTATTTCCTGGTTAGTTATCTCAGATTTAGGTTTTAATTCAATCCTAAAAGTGTAACTCGTATTTTCATCGTCAAGCTTATATATATCAATTAGATAACACTTCTTAACTATTACTTTATCAGAAAAATTTAAATCTAATAATTTTTTAAAATCATAATAATTAAAACCCGAAGATGTATAAAATGAAACATCCTTATATATTGGAGGAAACTCAGAAAAATCTGAAAATGATTCTGTCTCCCTGTAAGCTATAACTTTATCCAAATCGATCTGACCAACCAAAGTATATGGAGGATAATAAAAATAATCGAGAAGATAATCATTTAAAACTCCAACAATTCCCACATTTTGATCACCCCAAAAAAGCAGATAAGCAGGACTAAGAAAAACAAAATCTGCACAAGAAACCAAGCGCAAGTCATAAAAAATATTTTTCAATTTCTCAATCTCAAAAATAACAAATTTATCAGAATCAGAAATAAATGACTTCGTTTCACTATAAGCAACAAACCCCAATTGATAGTACTCCTTTTTATCAAAAACTTTACCTATTTCAAATATTTTCAAATACTTATACCCAGCTTTATAATTATTAGAGGCTATATTTATAACCGAAGGTAAAATTGAATTCCTATAAGCAGAATTATCAATAGACATATAATTATCTATTTTAATGAATTCTTTACCAAAAATATCCAAATAAATAGGATTCAGCAAATTATATCCTATTACTTCAAAATATCCACTGCAAACAAATCTTTTCCTTATCTCATCAATTTTATGTATAGAATCCTGAACAAAAAAATAAGTACCATCAGAAGAAGATAGATAAATCTTTTCAGGATAATCAACCACATCTTTCACTAAATTTCCAAATCCTTTGAATCTACAAAATTCTTCAGCAATATCCCACCAAGCATTTATATCATTTCTATATGTCTTTATTTGAACCTCATCATCATCTTTGAAAATAAAATCAACAGCAAATAATTTCAGTATCCTTTCTATCTCATTTCTATCGAACTTTACTCCTATGAACTCATTTATTTTTTTCACACTAAAATCAACCAACTTAGGAAAATCTGGTTTACCCGCAAGAGAGTATCCAACAATATCACACTTTATACCAAACTCACCAATTAATTCAATAAACCTTCCGTGACAAAAATCTACGTATATTGAAGGGATATTCTTATCAAACCTCTTAGAAGAATTAGTAAACAGTCCCAATCTCTTAGAGGTCCTCCTAACAGAAGAAGAATTAAAATTAGCTATCTCAATTATTACATTAGATGTTCCCTCTTTAATTGAAAAATTTCTGGATCCTATTACACCAGCAAGAGCCAAAGTTTTACCATTCTGGTCAGAAATAATTATATCGGTTTCTTCTACTTCATAGTCTTTCCCATCAAGTGCCTGTATTACCTCGTTTTTATTACCTTGCCTAACAGCTATAAATCCATCCACATCATCCATATCAAAAGCATGTAAAGGCTGAGAAAACTCATACATTAAAAAGTTGGTCAGGTCCACCACATTATTTATAGGTTTAGTTCCCATCCAACTCAACATAAGCTGAAGCTCAACAGGAGAATAATCTATCACAACATTATTCAATATAATAGCTTTATAGTACTTACAATGAGGAGATAATATTTTTATTTCATACTCAACCTTATTATCAAAATTTGTTATACTTTCTATATTTTTGATTTTGCAGTCCAGAAAAAAACTCAATTCTTTACACAAATGATAGACAGCAAGAGTTTCAACTTTATTTGGCAAAGGCTGAATCTCTATAACCCAATCTTTGGTCTTAATGACCTGATTCAAGTTTTTACCAACATTTTCTGATAATCTATTATCAAAATTGAATTTACTTACACCAGAACCATAAGCCTTAACGTTTTCCCAACCTAACTCCTGTGTAGACAACATCATACCATAACTGTCTAAACCTCTTATTTTTCTATTTTCTATTTTCAAACCGCTTGGCAAAATGCATCCATGAATTGCAATCAAAACAATATCACCAATCTCAACAGAAGAATCAGCTGTTAATACCTGAATAATATCATTTCCTAAATTAACTTTACAAACATAAACTCTATCTGCATTTGGATGCTTCTCTTTATAAACAACTTTTCCAATCCTCACATTATCCAAATTATGACCAACTTCATAAACATTTTCCACTTGAATACCTATCTTAAAAAGTATATCAATCAGCGAGTCTTTATCACATATTCCAAGATATCTGTTAAAAAAACTGAGTGGTATTAACATTTCAATCCACTATTTTAACTATATTATGAACATTGTTTTCCATGACATAATCTTCCACCTTTATTATAGTATCAATATTAATCTCCTGTAATCTATTGATTCCTAGGGAACCATCAAACTCGAAATACGAACTCATATTAACAACAAAGCTTCCTTGAAGTGTCTGTTTTTGTCCTGTAATACTCTCCATATCTATAGGAATTGTCACACTGCTCTCTGTACTTCTACCTTCTATAAAAAATATATTATCTTTAACACTCTTCAAAGTATAGTTAATAGCTATATCCATGTATTTATTATAGCCAGGTAAATTAAATTTTATGGTACTATTCCAATATTGACCAACATCAACTTCATATTCTGAAAATACAAGAGTACTAACTTCTTGACCTGTCTCTTATACACATCT